>JACZKR010000115.1 GCA_014859945.1 Paracoccaceae bacterium
ACCGCGCACCATCGGCAAGCTTCACCGGGCGGGCCTTTGAGGCCCGCCCGGTGAAGCTTGCCGATGGTGCGCGGTGGCGAAGGCGGTGGCCTTCGCCATGGCGGGTTGGGGTTGGTGCGTGCAAGCACGCACCCTACGGCGTCCGGGCGGGACGAGGCGAGGCACTGCCTCGCCCCCGCCCGCGCGGGACGGTTCAACCGGAGACGATGCGGCACGAGATGACAGAGGCCAGCGCCCGACCGGGCGGGCGAGAAGCGCCCGCCGAGGGGCGGTCGGGCGCTGGCCGGGCCTTTGAGGCCCGGCCGGTGAAGCTTGCCAGTGTTCGACAATGGCGAAGGCGGTGGCCTTCGCCATGGCACCCCAACGCACCCTACCGTTGCGCGGTGCGCCAGTTGGGGTTCAGCCGCGGGGTCAGGTTCGACCGGGGCAGCTTGCGGCCGAGGATATGATCGGCCGCCTTTTCACCCGTCATGATCGAGGGGCCGTTCAGGTTGCCGTTCGTCACCTGCGGGAAGATCGACGAATCGGCCACTCGCAACCCCTCAACCCCGATCACCCGGCATTCCGGATCGACCACCGCCATCGGGTCATCGGCCCGGCCCATCCGGCAGGTGCCGCAGGGGTGATAGGCGCTTTCGACATGCTCGCGCAGGAAGCCGTCCAGCTCCGCATCGGATTGCAAATCCGTGCCGGGCTGGATCTCGGCCTTGACGAAGGGCGCCATCGCGGGCTGGGCGAAGATCTCGCGCGTCAGGCGGATGCAGCGGCGGAATTCGTCCCAGTCATCGGGATGCGACATGTAGTTGAAGAGAATCTTCGGTGCCGCCGCCGGATCGGAGGACCGCAGGCTGACCGATCCGCGCGACTTCGACCGCATCGGGCCGACATGCACCTGAAACCCGTGGCCGCCCGCCGCCGCCTTGCCGTCATAGCGCACGGCGATGGGCAGGAAATGATACTCGATGTCGGGGTATTCGATGCCTTCGCGGGTGCGGATGAAAGCGCAGGCCTCAAACTGGTTCGAGGCACCCAGACCCGTCTTGGTGAATAGCCACTGCGCCCCGATCGCCGCCTTGCCCAAGAGGTTCCAGTATTTGTACAGCGTCACCGGCTGGCGCGACTGGAACTGCATGTAGATTTCCAGATGGTCCTGCAGGTTCTGCCCCACGCCCGGCCGGTCGGCGATCACGGGAATGCCGTGTTCGGCCAGATGCGCCGCCGGCCCGATGCCCGACAGCATCAGAAGCTTGGGCGAATTTATGGAGGACGCCGCCACGATCACCTCGGACCCGGCGCGGATCACCTCGATCTGGCCGCGGCGCGCAATTTCCACCCCGGTCGCGCGGCCGTCCTCGATCACGATGCGGCGGGCGAAGCCCTTGACAAGACGGACATTTCCGCCCTTCAGCGCCGGACGCAGATAGGCATTGGCGGCCGACCAGCGCCGGCCCTTCCAGATCGTCGCCTCCATGGCGCCGAAGCCTTCCTGCTGCGCGCCGTTGTAATCGGCGGTGGCGGGATAGCCGGCCTGCTGGCCCGCCTCGATGAAGGCGTTGAACAGCGGGTTGCGGCGCGGGCCGCGGCTGATGTGCAGGGGGCCGTTGGTGCCCCGCCACTCGGCCTCGCCCTCATCGCCGTGCCAGGTTTCCATGCGCTGGAAATAGGGCAGCACATCGGCAAAGGACCAGCCCTGCGCCCCCATCTCGTCCCAGGTGTCATAGTCGCGGGCATGGCCGCGCACATAGACCATGCCGTTGATCGAGGATGACCCGCCGATCACCTTGCCGCGCGGGGTGGCCAGACGGCGGCCGCCCAGATGCGGCTCCGGCTCGGTCTGGAAGCCCCAGTCGTAGATGCCCATGTTCATCGGATAGCTGAGCGCCGCCGGCATCTGGATGAAGGGGCCGGCATCGGTGCCGCCCTGTTCGATCACCACCACGCGCTTGCCCGCCTCGGCCAGACGATAGGCCATGGCCGACCCGGCCGAGCCGGACCCGATGATCACATAATCCGCCGTCATTCATTCCTGCCGCGGGTGCGGCCCCTTCGCTTTGGGACAGAAGCCCTTGTTATCGTTCAGTAAGGCGCGTCCACCGACCCCATGCCGACATAGACGCTCTTGATCTGGCTGTAGTGTTCCACCGCCGCATGGCCGTTCTCGCGCCCGACGCCCGAACGTTTAGCGCCGCCGAAGGGCGCCTCGACCGGGGTCAGGTTATAGGCGTTGATCCAGCAGGTTCCGGCCTGAAGCCCGGCGATCACCCGGTGGGCGCGCGCCAGATCGGCGGTAAAGACCCCCGCCGCCAGACCGAAATCGGTGGCATTGGCACGGGCCAGAACCTCTTCCTCGGTGTCGAAATCCAGAACCGCCATGACGGGGCCAAAGATCTCCTCGCGCGCGATGGTCATGCTGTCGGTCACATCAGCAAAGACCGTTGGCTGAACGTAATAGCCGGTGTTCAGGCTGGCCCGCGCGCCGCCGGTGATCAGGCGGGCGCCCTCGGCCCTGCCGGTGGCGATGTAGCCCAGCACCTTTTCCAGCTGCCCCGCGCTGACCAGCGGACCCATCTGCGTTGCTTCATCAAGGGGGTCGCCCAGCACGATCCGGGCGCTGCGTTCGGCCAGACGGGCAAGGAAGCGGTCCTTGATGCCCTTCTGCACGAAAACCCGCGTTCCGTTCGAGCAGACCTGCCCGGCGGAATAGAAGTTGCCCAGCATGGCGGCGCCGACCGCATCCTCGACGCTGGCATCATCAAAGACGATCAGCGGCGACTTGCCGCCCAGTTCCATCGTCACATGGCGCACCCCGGCGGCGGCGGCGGCATAGACCTTCTGCCCCGTCGGAACCGAGCCGGTCAGCGACACCTTGGCCACGCGCGGATCGGTGACCAGCGCGGCCCCCACCGCGCCCCGGCCCTGCACCACGTTGAACAGCCCCGGCGGCAGGCCGGCTTCGATATAGATTTCCGCGAGTTGCAGCGCGCCCAGCGGCGTGACCTCGGACGGTTTGAAGACCATGGCATTGCCAAGGGCCAGCGCCGGCGCCGATTTCCAGCAGGCGATCTGGCTGGGGTAGTTCCAGGCGCCGATGCCGACGCAGACCCCCAGCGGTTCGCGCAAGGTATAGACGAAATCGCGACCCAGCGGGATGGTCTCACCGGTCACCGTGGGGGCAAGGCCCGCGAAATATTCCAGCGCATCGGCGCCCGAAGGCCAGTCGGCCACCAGCGTTTCCTGCAAGGGCTTGCCGGTATCCAGCGTTTCCAGCCGGGCCAGCGCCGGGTTCCGCTCGCGGATCAGGTCGGCCGCGCGACGCAGGATGCGGGCGCGGTCCACCGGACGGGTGGCGGCCCAGGCGGCCTGCGCCCGGGCGGAACTTGCCAGCGCCGCCTCAATCACGGCGGGGGTCGCCTCATGCACCACGGCAATCACCTCGCCCGTGGCGGGGTAGATCACCTCGACTGGCGCGCCGGCGCGGTCTTCAAGCCATGCTCCGTCAACGAAATGGCTGGCTTTCGGCTGCGCCTTCATGCGCGCGGACCCTTCAGCTGAGAGGTGAGGTAATCCAGCGCGACGGTCACCGCCGCCGCGCCGTCGGGGGCGCCGGATTTCAGCACCTCGCGCAGGTAAAGCCCGTCGATCAGCGCGCCCAGACCGTCGGCCACCGATTCGGCCCGCGCGCCGGCCAGAGGCCGCAGCCCGGCCAGCAGGTTCGAGCGCAGCCGGCGCTGATAGACCGCCAGAAGCCGCCGGGCCTCGGGCACGCTTTGGGCCAGAACCCAGAAGTTCAACCAGGCGCTGACCGCCTCGCGCCGGAAGTTGCCGGGGCTGAAGCTGGCGGTCAGAACCGCGCGCAGCCGGCCTTCGGGCCCCTGCGCGGCCGCCAGCGCGCCGCGCACCTCGGCGCCGTAAAGCGTCAGGATATGGCGCATCGCGGCCAGAAAGATCTCTTCCTTCGAGCCGAAATAATGGTGCGCCAGCGCGCTGGACATGCCCGCGCGCTTGGCGATCTGGCTGACCGTCACGTCCAAAGACCCCGCCCGCCCGATCTCGACGATGGTGGCTTTGACCAGCGCGGCCTTTCGGATAGGCTCCATTCCAAGCTTCGGCATGCGAAAACCTGCAAAATTCTTCTTGCTTTTTTCAGCCTGTCGTAAGTTTATTGACTCGTCAATCAACAAAAACAGGGAGCCCGCCATGACCCTTCGTTCCACCCTTCTGGCCACCGCCGTGGCCTTTGCCTTCGCCGGTTCCGCCCATGCGGCGGGCTGCGACAAGGTGATCTTCTCGGATGTCGGCTGGACCGACATCACTGCTACCACCGCCGCCACGACCCTTGTGCTTGAGGCGCTGGGCTATGAAACCGAAACCAAGGTCCTGTCGGTGCCGGTCACCTATACCGGCCTTGCGCAGGGCGATGTGGATGTCTTCCTTGGCAACTGGATGCCCACGATGGAGGCCGATCTTGCGCCCTACCGTGAGGCCGGCACCGTCGAGGTGGTCCGCACCAATCTGGAAGGCGCGAAATACACCCTTGCCACCAATGAGGCCGGCGCCGCGCTGGGCATTGCCGATTTCAAGGATATCGCCGCCCACAAGGACGCGCTGGAAGGCAAGATCTACGGGATTGAGCCGGGCAATGACGGCAACCGCCTGATCCTGGACATGATCGCCAGCGGCCCGTTCGGGCTGGACGGTTTTGAAGTCGTCGAAAGCTCGGAAGCGGGGATGCTGGCCGAGGTCGGCAACAAGTCCTCGGCCGGTGAGCCGATCGTCTTCCTGGGCTGGGAACCCCACCCGATGAACGCCAACTACAAGATGACCTATCTGGCCGGCGGCGATGACTTCTTCGGCCCGAACTTCGGCGGCGCGGTGGTGGATACCAACACCCGCAAGGGTCTGTCGGCGGAATGCCCGAATACCGGCAAGCTGTTGTCGAACCTCGTCTTCTCGCTGCCGATGGAGAACGAGATCATGGGCGCCATCCTGAACGACGGCACCGACCCGCGTGAGGCCGCCAAGACCTGGCTGGCCGCCAATCCGGCCGCATGGGAGCCGTGGCTGGACGGCGTGACCACCAAGGACGGCGGCGACGCCAAGGCGGCGGTCACGGCCGCTCTGCAATAACCCCACCCGAAGGCCCCCGCCCCCGTGACGGGGGCCTTCGTCTATCTGCAAAGGGGCGGGAATGGACTGGCTCACCGAATACAAGATCCCTGTCGGCAAGACGGCGAAAATCGTCAACGACTGGATGAAGGACAATCTCAGCGGCGTGTTCGACGCGATATCGGCCGTCATGGAATGGCTGATCGGCGGCATCCTGTGGTGCCTGTCGGCGCCGCATCCGCTGGTGATCGTCGTGCTGTTCGTGGCACTGACCTGGTATCTGCAGCGCAGCTGGAAGGTCTGTCTGGGCGTGGCCCTGGGCTTTCTGTTCATCCTCAACCAGGGCTACTGGAAGCCGATGACGGAAAGCCTGACGCTGATCCTGTCGTCCTGCGTGGTCTGCATGGGCTTTGGCGTGCCGATCGGAATTGCCGCCGCCCACCGCCCCCGGCTTTACGCCGCCATGGTGCCGGTGCTGGACCTGATGCAGACCCTGCCGACCTTCGTCTATCTGATTCCCGCCATCGTGTTCTTCGGCCTTGGCACCGTGCCCGGGCTGATCGCCACCGTGGTCTTCGTGCTGCCCGCGCCGATCCGCCTGACCCATCTGGGGGTATCCTCTACCCCCACAGCGCTGCTGGAGGCGGCAACGGCCTTTGGCGCCACGCCGATGCAGCGGCTGTGGAAGGTGGAACTGCCCTTCGCCCTGCCGCAGATCATGGCCGGGCTGAACCAGACCATCATGCTGTCCCTGTCGATGGTGGTCATCGCGGCGCTGGTCGGCGCCAACGGGCTGGGCGTGCCGGTGATCCGGGCGCTGAACTCGGTCAATACCGCGCTGGGCTTTGAATCCGGCTTCATCATCGTCGTGGTCGCAATCCTTCTCGACCGCTCGCTTCGGGTGAGGGTGAAATGAGCGTTGCCGTCGAATTCGATCGCGTCTCCATCGTCTTCGGAGACAACCCCGGCCGCGCCCTGCCCCTGATGGATCAGGGCCTGTCGCGCGGCGAGGTGCAGGCGCAGACCGGGCAGATCCTGGGCGTTCACGACTGTTCGCTGTCGGTGGCCGAGGGCGAGATTCTGGTGCTGATGGGGCTGTCCGGTTCCGGCAAATCCACGCTTCTGCGCGGGGTGAACGCGCTGAACCCGGTGGTCCGGGGCGAAGTGCGGGTCAGCGACGGCGACAAGATGGTTTCGGTCACCCACGCCGATCCCGAAACCCTGCGCAAGCTGCGGCTTGGCCGGATTGCCATGGTGTTCCAGCAGTTCGGCCTGCTGCCCTGGCGCACGGTGCGCGAGAATGTCGGGCTAGGGCTGGAACTGGCCGGGATGCCGCCCGAGGAACGCCGCCCGCTGGTCGATGAGCAGCTGGCGCTGGTCAACCTGACCCCGGCGGCCGACCGCAAGGTCGGAGAGCTGTCGGGCGGCATGCAGCAGCGCGTCGGGCTGGCGCGGGCCTTTGTTACCAAGGCGCCGATCCTTCTGATGGACGAACCCTTCAGCGCGCTGGACCCGCTGATCCGCACCAAGCTGCAGGATGAACTGCTGGACCTTCAGGCGCGGCTGAAGAAGACCATCATCTTCGTCAGCCACGATCTGGACGAGGCGTTCAAGATCGGCAACCGCATCGCGCTGATGGAGGGCGGGCGGATCGTGCAATGCGGCACGGCGCGGGAAATCATCGCCAACCCGGTCAGCGATTATGTCGCCGATTTCGTGGCGCATATGAACCCCTTGGGCGTGCTGACCGCCCGCGACGTGATGGAGCGCGGCGAGGCCGCGCCCGATGCCCGGCCGCTGGATGCCGATACGCCGGTGAAGGACATCATGACGATGATCTCGCAGGGCGCGACGGAACTGGTGGTGATGGAAAACGGCCGAAATCTGGGCCTTGTCCGCACCGCCGGGCTGATGGCGCGGCTGATCAACCCGCACGGCCGGGGCTGACCCCCGCTTCGGTCAGGGCGTGACGCGGGTGAAACCGACCGCGCCCTGATCGCCCTGCGCGTCGCGCAGGGTCATGGTGCTGTCGTCGATATATTCCAGCAGCCAGCAGCCATCCGCTTCGGGGTCATCGCCCAGCCGGTACAGGCTGATCACGGTGCCCGGGCCGGGGCTGGTGCCATCGCCGCAGGCGTCGCCGGGGATCATGGCAAAGGCGTCAAGCTGTTCGTCGCCCTGCCATTCCTGCCATTCCAGCCCGCCGATGCGGATCTGGAAGGGGGTTTCCTCTCCATCGGGCGCCCAGTCGCCCTGCAGGGCCTGCAGGTTGCCCTCGTGGATGTTCTCGACCTTCTGCGCCAGGGTCACCGCCAGCGCGGCAGTGCTGTCGCCCATGTCCGACAGGGTGCCTTCGAACCAGATCGCGCTGACCGGCGGCAGGCCGGCCAGATAGCCTAACACTTCGTCGGGGGTGCCGTTGCCGGCCTCGACCATCAGGGCATAGCCGCCCGCCTCGATCAGGCAGGCCGGGGGTGACATTTCCATATCGCAGGCGGTCAGCCAGCCCTGTTCGGCGATCGGTTCCGCCGATGCGGCGCCCGCCCATGCCAGAACTGCCACCGCCCAATGGAATCGCCGCATCGCTGCCCCCTGCCCTGATGCGCCAGTGGTAGCAGGTTCCGGCCCCGGTGCCAGAGCGGGTTTATTCGGCGGCAGCGGCCTTGGTCTTGGCGGCGGCCTTGGCCTTGGCGGGCGCTTTCGCCTTGCCGGGCGCCTTGGCCTTGGGCGCAGCCTTGGCCTTGGCGGGGGCCTTTTCGGCGGCGGCCTTGGCGGCGGGCTTTTTGGCCT
Organism: Paracoccaceae bacterium; assembly: GCA_014859945.1. GTDB lineage: Bacteria > Pseudomonadota > Alphaproteobacteria > Rhodobacterales > Rhodobacteraceae > Fuscibacter. Next base: position 7,897 of record JACZKR010000115.1, read on the forward strand.
TGCCGCCCTTCGACTTGCCGGCCTTTTCGGCCACCAGCGCCAGAGCCTCTTCCAGCGTCACCGCCTCGGGCGCCATGTCCTTGGGCAGGGTGGCATTGACCTTGCCCCATTTGACATAAGGCCCGTAGCGGCCCGGCATCACCTGCACCTCGCCGCCCTCGGGGTGGTCACCCAGCACCTTCAGTGGCGCGGCCGGCGCGCTGCTGCGGCCCGGGCCGCGCGCCGCCTTCTGGGCCAGCACCTCAACCGCGCGGTTCATGCCGATGGTGAAGACCTCTTCGACCTCGGGCAGGTTCGCATAGGTGGAACCGTGCTTCACATAGGGGCCGAAGCGGCCGATCCCGGCCTCGACCAGATCGCCGGTTTCGGGATGCGGGCCGATGGGGCGCGGCAGGGCCAGAAGCTCCAGCGCGCGTTCCAGCGTCAGGCTGTCGGGCGCCCAGCCCTTGGGCAGGCTGGACCGGTCGGGCTTGGGATTTTCCGCCGTCGCCTCGCCCCGCTGGACATAAGGGCCAAAGCGGCCGGCGCGGACCGAGATCGGGTTGCCGTTCTCATCCTGACCCAGAATCTTGCCATCGGCCGACAGCGCCCCCGAATCCTCGGCAACCGAGATCGGGCGGGTATAGCGGCATTCGGGATAGTTGCCGCAGCCAATGAAGGCCCCGCCGGACCGCGCCGTCTTCAGATGCAGCCGGCCGGTGCCGCAGGTCGGGCAGATGCGCGGATCGCTGCCGTCCGCCCGGGGCGGGTACAGATGGGGCGCCAGGAAATTGTCGATCTTTTCCAGCACTTCCGAGATGCGCAACTCGGCCGTTTCGGCCACCGAAGCGGAAAAGTCGCGCCAGAAGCGCCGCAGCACATCCAGATAGGCGCGGTCGCCGGCCGAAACGTCATCCAGTTCCGTCTCAAGGTCGGCGGTGAAGTCATATTCGACATAGCGGTGGAAGAAGTTCGCCAGAAAGGCCGTGACCAGCCGCCCCTTGTCTTCGGGGATCAGGCGGTTCTTTTCCTTGCGGACATATTCGCGGTCCTGGATCGTGGTGACGATCGAGGTGTAGGTAGAGGGGCGGCCGATGCCCAGTTCTTCCATCCGCTTGATCAGCGTGGCTTCGGTATAACGGGGGGGCGCCTGGGTGAAATGCTGGCCGGGCGTCACGCCGCGCTTGTCCACCGGCTCTCCCTGCATCAATTGCGGCAGGCGGCCTTCGTCTTCGTCCTCATCATCGCGGCCCTCGTCATAGACCTTGAGGAAACCGTCGAACAGCACGACCTGCCCCGTCGCGCGCAGGGCAACCTGACCGTCGGGGCTGGCGATATCGACCGCCGTGCGTTCCAGCCGCGCCGCCGCCATCTGGCTGGCGATGGTGCGCTTCCAGATCAGCTCATAAAGCCGCGCCTGATCGCCGTCGGCCAGCCGCAGCTTTTCGGGCGCCGCCGACATCTCGGTCGGGCGGATGCATTCGTGGGCTTCCTGCGCGTTCTTGGCCTTGTTCTTGTACATCCGCGGGGTGTCAGGAACGTAAGCGGCGCCAAAGCGGCTGCGGATTTCGTCGCGCGCGGCCATGACCGCCTCGGGCGCCATGTCGATGCCGTCGGTCCGCATATAGGTGATGTGGCCGGCCTCATACAGCCGCTGCGCCGCCTGCATCGTCACCTTGGCGCCCATGCCGAACTTGCGGCTGGCCTCTTGCTGCAGGGTCGAGGTCATGAAGGGCGCAAAGGGGTTGCGGGTGGCGGGCTTCGATTCCACCGCCGAAACCGCCAGTGTTCGGGAAGTGACAGCTTGCACCGCGATTTCGGCCGCTGCGGCGGTCGGAATGTCGAATTTCTGCAGTTTGCGGCCGCCCAGAACGGCAAGCTGCGCCTCAAACTCCTGCCCGCGCGGGGTGACCAGCAGGGCCTTGACCGTCCAGTATTCCTGGGCACGGAAGGCCTCAATCTCCATCTCGCGTTCGACCACCAGACGCAGCACGACCGACTGCACCCGCCCGGCCGACCGCGCGCCCGGCAGCTTGCGCCAGAGGACGGGCGACAGGGTGAACCCCACCAGATAGTCCAGCGCGCGGCGGGCGAGATAGGCCTCGACCAGCGCCTCATCGACCTGACGGGGTTTGGCCATGGCCTCGGTCACGGCCGATTTGGTGATGGCGTTGAAGGTGACGCGGCTGACTTTCTTGCCCTTCTTCAGGCTGGGGGCCAGCGCCTCTTGCAGGTGCCAGGAAATCGCCTCTCCCTCGCGGTCGGGGTCGGTGGCAAGGATCAGTTCGTCATCGGTCTTCAGCGCCTCGGCAATCGCCTTCACATGCTTGCGGCTTTCGGGCGCGACTTCCCAGGTCATCAGGAAATCATGCTCGGGATCGACCGAACCATCCTTGGCCGGCAGGTCGCGGACATGGCCGTAAGAGGCGAGAACCGTGTAGTCCGGCCCGAGATACTTGTTGATCGTCTTGGCCTTGGCAGGGGACTCGACAACGACGACGGGCATGGAAACTCTTTCGAAAGGGCTTTCGGACGGCGTGGCACCATGTGGGGCAAGCGCGCGGCTTGTCAACCGGGCCGCGGCCGGTCAGTCAAGGGTGGCGGCAAAGCGGCGCAGGACGGCGGGGTAAAGCCGGTGCTCTTCGGCCAGAACGCGGGCGGCAAGGCTGCCCTCGGTATCATCCGGCAGCACCGGCACCCGCGCCTGCCCCAGAACCGGGCCGGCATCCAGTTCGGCCGTCACCTGATGCACGGTGCAGCCGGCTTCCGCATCGCCCGCGTCGATGGCGCGCTGATGGGTGTGCAGGCCGGGATATTTCGGCAGAAGCGAGGGGTGGATGTTCAGCATCCGGCCTTCGAAGCGGCGGATGAAGGCAGGCGTCAGGATGCGCATGAAGCCCGCAAGGCAGATGATGTCGGGCTGGGCGGCCAGAAGGAGTTTCAGCAACTCGGCCTCAAACCCCGCGCGGTCGCGGCCGAAGGGGCGGTGATCGACGGCGGCCACCGGCACGCCCAGCGCAGCCGCGCGTTCCAGCCCCTTGGCCGCCGGATCGTTTGACAGAACCAGCACCGGCCGGGCCGGATGATCGCCCGTCATGTCGCGCACCAGCGCCAGCATGTTCGAGCCACCCCCGGAAATCAGGATGGCGACACGTTTCACAAAAGCTGTCCGCAGTAGATCACGCCCTCGCCCGGCACGACACGGCCGATGCGGGACACCGTTTCGCCCTGGGCTGTCAGCAGGTCGGCCAGCGCCCCGGCCCGGTCTTCGGCCACGACCAGAATCATGCCGATGCCGCAGTTGAAGGTTTTCAGCAGTTCGGCCTCGGCCATGTTCGCGGTGCGCGCCAGCCACTGGAAGACCGGCGGCAGGTTCCAGGACGACAGCTCGATTTCGCAGGCCAGCCCCTCGGGGATGACGCGCGGCGGGTTCTCGGTCAGCCCGCCGCCGGTGATATGGGCCAGCCCATGCACCCCGCCCGCGCGGATCGCCGCCAGCGCCTGTTTCACATAAAGCCGGGTCGGCGCCAGGAGGGCCGCGCCAAGGCTGCCCTCGCCGAAGGGGCAGGGCGCGTCCCAGCCAAGGCCCGAAAGTTCGACCACCTTGCGGACAAAGGAATAGCCGTTGGAATGCACCCCGTTCGAGGCAAGGCCCAGCAGCACATCGCCTTCGCCCACGCCCTTCGGCAGGTCGGCGCCGCGTTCCATCGCGCCCACGGCGAAACCGGCAAGGTCAAAATCGCCGCCGTGATACATGCCCGGCATCTCGGCCGTCTCACCGCCGATCAGGGCGCAGCCCGAAGCCTCACAGCCCGCCGCGATGCCGGTGATGATGCGGGTCGCCTGATCCAGTTCCAGCTTGCCGGTGGCGAAGTAGTCCAGGAACAAGAGCGGCTCGGCCCCCTGACAGACCAGATCGTTGACGCACATCGCCACCAGATCGACGCCGATCGTATCGACATTGCCGGTGTCGATGGCGATGCGCAGCTTGGTGCCCACGCCGTCGGTCGCGGCCACGAGGATCGGGTCGGAATAGCCGGCCGCCTTCAGGTCGAACAACGCGCCGAAGCCGCCAAGGCCGCCCATGGTGCCCGCGCGGTTGGTGCGTTTGGCGGCGGGCTTGATCCGCTCGACCAGCGCGTTTCCGGCGTCGATATCCACCCCCGCATCCGCGTAGGTCAGCCCGTTGTGGCCCGTGGTCATGCCTTCCCCCGTCGTCTGGTGCTGTCGTCCGGGGCCATAGACCAAAGACCGCATGGGCGCAACGGCGCAGAGGCGGGCTTTTCAGGGCGCGCGCGACCTGCCACGCTGGGCCATGGCCGATCCTGCCGCCCCCGCCCCCGACCTGCCCGAACTTGGCCCGCTGGACCGGGCCTTCGTCCTGTTGCGCACCGGACAGGAGGCGCGGGCGGCCGAGGTGCTGGAGGCGGTTCTGGCCGATGAGCCCGACCCGGCCCTGCGCCTGCAGGCGGCTCGGCTTCTGGGCGATGCCGGCGCCCTGCCCCGCGCCACGGCCGAGGTTCAGGCGCTGTGCGACGCCGATCCCGATGACATGGCGGCGCTGCATCTGCTGGCCGAGTTCCGGCTGCGGGCCGGCGATGGCGACCGGGCGCTGCCGCTGTTCGACCGGGTGCTGGGCGCGGACCCGCAGGCCATGCCCGCGATTGTCTGCCAGACCCTGATCCGGCTGGCTGCCGGCGATGTCGCCCCGGCGCTGGACCTGTGGCTGCGCGCCATCGCCGTGGGCGGGGCCGGGATGGCCCGGCGCGGGGCGCTGCTGTTTGCCGACCGGGGCGAAGACGGCGCGGCGCGGGCCTGCCTTGCGGCGGCGGGTCTTGACCCATCGGGGGATTACGCGCTGCAGGCGTTGACCGGCGAAGGCGGGCATCAGGCCGCGCCGGCCGGCTGGCTGCGCGATCATTTCGACGCCTTCGCCGACACGTTTGACCGGACGCTGGGCGATCTAGGCAACCGGGGCCCGGCGCTGATGGCCGATCTGGCGGGGCGGCTGGGTCTGGGCGATGGAC
>JACZKR010000116.1 GCA_014859945.1 Paracoccaceae bacterium
CCAGAAGGAAGGCGAAAGCCGCCAGCGCCGCCAGCCCGGGCAGCAGCCACAGGGCCGAAGCGCCCTGCTTCCACCAGGCCCAGACCGCGACGCAGCCGAGGATCTCGCACAGCGCGGCAAGGGCGTAGAGCGCAAGGGTCACCGCCGCGTCCCCGCCCGGCGCCGGACCGGGGGCTTCGCGCCCCCGGACCCCCGCGGGATATTTGCAGAGAGAGGATGGAGGCAGGGGGCGGGCTGCGGCATCAGCCCTCGTCCCGCCAGCGCATCGCGACGGGGTAGCGGCGGTCAAGCCAGAAGGCGCGCTTGGTCAGGCGCGTGCCGGGGGCGGACTGGAAGCGCTTGTATTCGCTGATGTAAAGCAGGTGTTCGACCTTCTTCACCGTGGCGCGGTCAAAGCCCTCGGCGACCAGATCGGCGACCGAGCAGTCGCGTTCGACCAGACCTTCCAGGATGGCATCCAGCACCGGATAGGGCGGCAGACTGTCTTCGTCCTTCTGGTTTTCACGCAGTTCGGCCGAAGGCGGCTTGTCGATGACGCGGGGCGGGATGACCTCGCCTTCGGGGCCTTTCATCCAGGGCCGGTGGTTTTCGTTCCGCCAGCGGCAGGTGGCGAAGACGCGGGTCTTGTACAGGTCTTTCAGCGGGTTGTAGCCGCCATTCATGTCGCCGTAGATCGTGCAGTAGCCGACCGCCACCTCGGACTTGTTGCCGGTGGTCAAGAGCATGCCGCCGAACTTGTTGGACACCGCCATCAGCATCACGCCGCGCAGGCGGGACTGGATGTTTTCTTCGGTGATGCCGGGATCGGTGCCCTCGAACAGGGGGGCAAGCGCGCCGCCCACCGCCTCTTGCGCCTCGGTGATCGGCACGGTGTCGAGCCTTGTGCCAAGGGCGCGGGCCACGGCGGCGGCATCTTCAAGCGAATGGGGCGAGGTGAAGCGCGACGGCAACATGATGCAATGCACATTGGCCGGCCCGATCGCATCGGCGGCGATGGCGGCGACAAGGGCGGAATCGACCCCGCCCGACAGGCCAAGGACCACGCGGGAAAAGCCGGTCTTGGCCAGATAGTCGCGCAGGGATTCCACCATGGCGCGATAGTCGGCCTCGACCACCTTCGGGATCAGCGCCAGATCGCCCGGGCGCGCGCGCCAGCCTTCGGGCGTTTCGTCGAAATCGACATGGGCGATCACCTCGTCGAACTGCGGCAACTGCACCGCCAGCCCGCCGCCGGGGTTCAGCACGAAAGAGGCGCCGTCAAAGATCTGGTCGTCCTGACCGCCCACCATGTTCAGATAGATCAGCGGCAGCCCGGTTTCGACCACGCGGGCGACCATCAGGTTGGTGCGCACGGCGGGCTTGCCCCGATGATAGGGCGAGCCGTTCGGCACCAGCAGGATTTCCGCCCCGCTTTCAGCCAGCGTCTCGGCCACGTCGGAATGCCAGGCATCCTCACAGATCGGCGTGCCGATGCGCAGCGGGCCCACCCGGTAGGGGCCCTGCAGCGGCGCCGAGGCGAAGACGCGCTTTTCATCGAAGACATCGTTGTTCGGCAGTTCATGCTTCAGCACGGTGGCCGCGATCCGGCCGTCCTGCAGGATGTAATAGGCGTTGTAAAGCTGGCCGTCCTTCACGCAGGGCCCGCCGATCCCCAGGGCCGGGCCGTCGGTGATGCGGGCCGCAAGTTCCTCGACGGCGCGCATGGCATGGGCGGCGAAGGCGGGCTTCATCACCAGATCCTGCGTCTGGTAGCCGGTGATGAACATCTCGGTCAGGGCGACCATTTCGGCCCCGGCGCGGCGGCCTTCCTCCCACGCGGCAAAGGCGCGCGCGGCATTGGCGGCGATGGCCCCGACCGTGGGGTTCAGCTGCGCAAGCGTCAGGCGGAAGGTGCGGGACATGGGCAACCTCGGGGTCATGGCGTCGGCTTTGGTTCTATCAGGTTCGCCGGCAAGGGAAAGCCGCCGCAGCGCGGCAGGCGCGGCGGGCGCTTGTCAGATGCCGGGCGCAGCGGCTAGGGTCTGGCCCGCGCGCATGAATGAGGCGGATCATGGATTTCGGCAGGCTGCGGATCGGTTTGGCTTTGGCAATCGCGCTGGCGGTGCCGGGGGGCGCGCTGGCCCAGGGTGAGGTGATCACCAAGCAGTATGACGATGGTTCCGTCTATGAGGGCACGTTCAAGGACGGCGTTCCCGACGGCACCGGCACCTACCGGCTGCCCAACGGCTATGAATACAGCGGCGAATGGGTGGCCGGGCAGATCATGGGGCAGGGCCGGGCGCGCTTTGCCAACGGCGCGGTCTATGAGGGCGCCTTCGTGGCCGGCAAGCAAGAGGGCAAGGGCAAGATCACCTTCGCCGATGGCGGCAGCTATGAGGGCGACTGGATCGCCGGCAAGCGCACCGGGCAGGGCAAGGCGACCTATGCCGGCGGCACGGTTTATGAGGGCGGCTTTCTGGACGGGCGGCGGCATGGCACGGGCGTGCTGACCGATGGCCGGGGTTACCGCTATGAGGGCGACTGGGTCGAGGACCGCAAGGAAGGCAAGGGCAAGATCACCTGGGCCGATGGCGCGACCTATGAGGGCGACCTGAAGGCAGACGAACGCGACGGTCAGGGCACGCTGATCATGCCGGACGGGCTGACCTATGTCGGCCAGTGGGCGGGCGGGCAGATCAACGGTCAGGGCAAGCTGACCCAGCCTTCGGGCGATGTCTATGAAGGCCCCTTCGCCGATGGCCTGCGCGAGGGCGAGGGCAAGGTGACCTATGCGGCCGGCGGCGTCTATCAGGGCGGCTTCAAGGCCGACAAGCGCCACGGCAAGGGCAGCTATACCGAAGAGGGCGGCGCTTCTTACACCGGCGACTGGGTGGAAGGCCGGATGGAGGGGCAGGGCCGCATGACCTATGCCGATGGCTCGGTCTATGAAGGGGCCTTCCGCGCCGACCAGCCTGAAGGGCAGGGCCGCATCACCTATCCCGACGGCACCTTCTATGAGGGCGACTGGAAGGCGGGTGCCATGACCGGACAGGGCCGCGCCACCTATGAAGGCGGCGCCAGCTATGAAGGCGCGCTGGTGGACGGCAAGCCCGAGGGGCGGGGCGTGATGACCTATGCCGACGGCTACCGTTATGAGGGCGACTGGAAGGCCGGCCAGCGTGAGGGGCAGGGCGCGGCGACCTGGGCCGACGGCACCACCTACGCCGGCGGCTTCAAGGCGGGGCTGCGCGACGGCAAGGGCGATCTGAAGCAGCCCGACGGCTTCACCTATTCCGGTGACTGGAAGGCCGGCGAGATGGAGGGACAGGGCACGGCCACCTATCCCTCGGGCGACATCTATGTCGGTGGTTTCGTCAAGGGCAAGCGCGAGGGCGCCGGCAAGCTGACCTACAAGTCGGGTGAGGTGAGCGAGGGCATCTGGCGTGCCGGCGTGCTGACCGGCCCGCTGCCTGCCGCACCGGAAGGTGAGGCGCCGGCAGGCGAAGCGGCCCCGGCCGAGGGCGCCGCTGCCCCCGCCGAAGGCAACTAGGGCGGATCGCGTTCAATCTGATTCAGATTGAACGCGATCCAAGATAGGCAAGCCGTTGGAAATGTTGCGCATCTCTTTCAATCAGGTGAACCTGATTGAAAGAGATGCGTTCTAGCCTAACCGCGCCACAGATGCGCCCAGCCGGCCAGCCGGCCCTGCGCCTTGGCCAGAATCCGCAGGCGCAGGCTGCGCGGCTGGATGCTGCCCGATGCCAGCCGGTCGATCACCACTTCCGGCGGGCAGGGCCGGCCCGAGACCGGATCGAAACAGCGCGGATAGGCGATCAGCGCCGCATGAACCAGCCCGTCCAGCCCGGGCCGGGGCAGGGGGTGGCCATCGACGGCGCGGCGGCGGCGGTCGGGCACGGGGCCCAGATCGCGGGTCAGGCCCCAGCCGGCATAGAAGGGCGCGCCAAGGCAGGTCACCGGCTTGCCGCGCAACAGCGCCTCAAACCCCAGAAGCGAGGTCATGGTCCAGACCTCATCACAGGCGGCGATCAGGGCCAGCGGATCGGCGTTTTCGGCGATGACATCGGCGATGCCGCGCGCCTCGGGCACCGCGCCGGGGCGCAGGCCCGCCTCGACATCGGGGTGGGGCTTGTAGATCAGCACCGCCTTCGGATGGGCCGACCGCACCGCCTGCAACAGCGCAAGGTTCGTGCGCACCGCCCCGGCGCCCAGCCGGATCGAGGCATCATCCTCGACTTGACCCGGCACAAGGATGCGGTGCCCGTCCGGCAACTCGGGCAGGCCGCCCGCAAGGTTGTACTTGCTGACCCCGGTGGCCACCAGCCGTTCGCGCAGCCGTGCCGCGCGCGCCGCGCCACCGGGGGGCAGGGGCGACAGCACCAGCCGCTCCAGCCGGCTTTCGCGCGACGGGTCGTAGTAGATGCCCAGATCGTCCACCACCAGCGACAGGGGCGGCACCAGTTCGGCGCCAAGACCGCGTGAGCGCAGGAAGCCGTCTTCCACCCGCAACGCCGGCCCCGCCCAGTCTTCGGGCAGTTTCCCGGCCCAGATCAGCAGGTTGCGACCCGAAGCTGTGGCGCGTCTGGCGGCCTTTTCCGGCGGATCGGTGAAGACGACCGGCTTTTCGCGCCCGAACTGCCGCTGCATCCAGCGGCGTTTCCACAGCCTAATGCCCGCGGCCACATGGCCCGCGCGGTCCTGCCGGAAGGCGCGCAACTCGGCTTCAAGCTGATCCACCGCCTCTTCAAAGCTGCACAACCGGTCGCGGCACGGGTCATACCACGTCGGCGCCATCAGCATGGCGGCGGCGAAAAGCTGTGTCTTCGTCAGTTGCCGTTTGCGCCGGGCCGGCGGATTGCGGTCATCGGTCAGGCCCCAGCCGGCATAGAAGGGCTGGCCCCAGACCCGGGGCCGGTGGCCGGCCAGAATGGCCTCGAGCCCCAGTTGCGACGACACGGTGTAAACCGCGATGGCGCCTTCCAGCAGGTGCCAGGGCGAAACCGGGTCCGACAGCAGCGTCACCCGGTCGGGCAGCGGCGTCGCGAAATGCCCGGCCCGCAGGCCAAGCGCGGTTTCGGGATGGGTCTTGACCACGATCCGCGCCTGCGGATGATCCTCCAGCGCCTGCATCAGCATGTCGGAAAAGCTGGCGGCATCCGCCCCGGCATGGGTGATTGACGCATCGCCGCGCGTCTGATCCACCACCAGCACATAGCCGGGCGGCGGACCGGGCATATCGGTGTGAAGGTTGTATTTTGACAGATCCAGCGCCCTGATCCGGGCAATACCGTCGCGCGCGCGGGTCAGAAGGTTGGAATTGTCCAACGGATCGGTGGCCAGTATCCGCTCCAGCGCCGAGGGGGCGCTGCTGTCGAAATGCACGCCCAGCCCGTCGATCATCAGGCCCAGCGGTGCGTCACCCGCCCGTCCGGGGCGGATGGAGCGCAGGAAGGCATCTTCCACCCTGACCAGCGGCACACCGCGCCGGGCGGCCACGCTTTCGCCCCGCCAGGCATGGGGCGACCGCCCCCAGACCACCACACCGTCGGCTGGCCCCGGCAGGCCCAGCCGCAATTCATGCCCGGCCAGCGTCAGGATGCGACGCAGGCGGGGCTGGCGCAGGAAGCCGCCGTTGTAAAAGAAAAGCCGCCGGGGAATATCCCCGGCGGCCGGATGGGTCTGGGCGGCCGCGGCCACCTTATTCTGAGCCGACCGAACTCAGCGACTCGGCCGTTCCCGTGGCGCCGGTGATCGCCGACAGCGTCTTGTTCCACTGCACATAGGGCGCCTCGGTGACATAGACCGTGTCGCCGTCGCGGATCAGGAAGTCGCGCGCCTCGAACATGCCGGTCGGCGCCGTCAGGTCCAGCACATAGACCATGCGCTGATCGCCCACCAGGTCCTTGCGGCCAAGGACGGCATTGGCAATCTCGGCCGGTTCGTTGCGGAAGACGAAAACCCCGGTCGGATCGGCGGTGGCGGTGTTCAGCCCGCCGACGATGGCAATGGCCTCAAGCGCCGAAAGCGTCTGGTTTTCAAAGGGAACGCGGCTTTGCGTGCCCGTCGCGCCAAGCGCCACGAAGAAGCGGTTGTCGGGTTCCACCGTCACGATGTCGCCCGGCCGCAGCGCAATGTCGAGCGAGGGGTTGGCGTAAAGATCGCGCAGCCACACCCGGCCGGAATGGCTGCCGCGGGTCACGCGGACGATGGCGATATCGGGCTCGATCGCCACGCCGCCGGCCCGGGCCAGCATCGAGGACAGCGTGCGCGTGGCGCGCTCGATCGGATAGACGCCCTGCGCCCCCACCGCGCCCGAAAGCGTCACGGTCGAACCGTCGCCCGCCACGCGCTGCACGGTGACCTGCGGGTCGGGCGTTTGGGTGTCCAGCTTGCGGGTGATGATCTGGCGCAGGCCGTCGGGCGTCTGGCCTGATGCCTTGATCTTGCCGGCATAGGGCACGAAAATGTAGCCCTGCCCGTCCACCTGCAGCTCGGTCAGCGCCGAAACCCGCTGCCCGGTGTTGCCCAGCAGGGGGTCGTCCTTGACGTTTTCAAAGATCGTCAGGCTCAGGACATCGCCCGGTGCGATGGTGTCTGACCCCACGACGCCCGCGTTGCGGAAGGCTGACGAAAACCCGTAGGCCGCCATGACCGAGGTCGCCCGTGTGACGCGCGGATTGACGGTGACGATGAAGGCGTCGCCTTCCTTCAGGACCGATCCCTTGAAGATCTCGGCCTTGTTCGGGCCGGACCGCGGCAGACCGCATGCCCCGAGCGCGCCAACAAGCGCGACAAGGGCAAGGGCCGTGGCCCCCCTTGACTTCATGACTTTCACTGCTCGGGCTCCTTTGTGGAGTTTGCCTCAAGTTTTGACGGCAAACCTACAGAAAGGCGCAACAAAATGCCAGAACAACCTTCCGGCCCGGTCAGTTCACCAGCCGCAACTGTTGCCGAGGTGCCGCTTTGCCCGATGTCAGGGCATCATAGGGGTCTTCGGCCTGCAGCATCATGTCCACAACCTGTCGTAGCAACTCGCGCCGGCCGCGCGAACTGTAGAATCCGCCCGGAATCTGGCTGGTTTCCAGAAGATAGTGGCGATAATCGCGGTAGGCCCGGCTGTCGGGGCGTGAGGGCTGGGCAAAGAAGTCTGCCAGCGGCTGGGTCGAGACGAATTCAGGCTTGGCATAGACCGCCGCCCCGAAGGTTTTCAGCGGCAGCCCGCGCCACAGCACCTGCTGGGCGGCGGTCGAGTTCACCGTGACGGCGCTGCGGGCGTGGTTCAGTAGCCCGGCCAGCTTGCCGCCCCGCACGAAATGCACCCGCCGCGCCACGCCGTACGCCTGTGCAAGACGGCGGATTTCCTTTGCAACGGGCACCCTTCCGTCTTCAAGCGGATGTGCCTTGAAGACGATGTGATGATGCGGGGCCGCGCCTTTGGCGAAGCCTTCCATCACCACCTCAAGAAACTCGGTCATGGTGGTGAAGGGCGAATGCATCTGGAAACTGGCGTCATGTTCCAGCTGCAACAGCACCAGATGATAGGGAAAGCCGCCGTGCTTGATGCGGAAGGTGGCCAGCATCCGTTCCCAGCGGTGGAAGGGCATCAGCACCAGCCGCTTGACGTAAAGCCAGAACTCCTGCCTCACGGTCAGTTTGCGGTGGGGGCGGAAGTTGCGGAAATCCCAGAAGCCGGTCAGCACGAACCAGTGGTACAGCGCGCCCCAGAACATGTGCTGGCGCATGTCGCCCCAGCGTGAGGGCGCGTCGGGCAGCTCCATCTCGGCCTTGGCCAGCGCGGCCTGCATTTCGGCCACCGACATCTGCATCAGCCGGGAATGGCCGTTCGACCCGCCGCGTTCATAGGTCACCCAGTAGGGGCGCAGGTAGCCTTCCTCAAAGACATGCACCGTCAGCCCGGCGGCACGGGCGGCCTCGACCGCGGTGGCATGGATGGGGCGGGTGTCGCCGTAAAGCACAAGATCGGTGATCTGCCGCGTCTCGATCAGGGCGCGGAAGGCGGTGGGCCAGTCCTGCACCGTGCCGCGATAGGGGATGAAGCTGGCATCGGTCGGCCAGAAGGCCCGGTCACCGCGGTTGAAGCCGACGCGCCAGACCTCGGCCCCCGCGGCGGCAAGCATCTTGCCCAGACGGTGGAAGAAGGGCCCGTGCGGACCCTGAAGGAACAGGAAACGCCGGTCCTTGCCGGAAATCTGCATCACTCACACCCCTGCCGCAGCTTTGCCATCCCCCCGGCCGAATGGGAAGAAGGCTTGGCACCCCGGATGCTGCATAATCCGCCAGCGCGGCAGATTTGCGGCAGAAGCGCGCCGGCGGGGGGACAGCGCCGTCTTGCAGAGGGGGGCGGGCGCCGCTACCTCTGGGGCAGGAACAGGAGGCAGGCATGTTCACCGGCATCGTTACCGACATGGGGGAAATTCTGGCGCTTGAGCAGCGCGGCGATCTGCGCGCCCGCATCGGCACCGGCTATGACACCACCCGCATCGACATCGGCGCCTCGATCGCGTGTGAGGGCGTCTGCCTGACGGTGATCGACCTGGGCACAACGCCGCGCAACTGGTTCGACGTGGAAATCAGCGCCGAGACGGTGTCGAAGACCAATCTTGGCGGCTGGGCGGTGGGGCGGCGGATCAATCTGGAACGCGCGCTGAAGGTGGGGGATGAACTGGGCGGCCATATCGTTTCGGGCCATGTCGATGGCGTGGCCGAAGTGGTGGCGACGCGGCCTGAGGGCGACAGCCTGCGCGTGACCTTCCGGGCGCCCCATGACCTAGCGAAATTCATCGCGCCCAAGGGCTCGATCTGCCTGAACGGCACCTCGCTGACGGTGAATGAGGTCGATGGCAGGGATTTCGGCATCAATTTCATTCCCCACACCCAGAAGGTGACGACCTGGGGCAGCGTGGCGGTGGCCGATCTGGTGAACCTCGAGGTCGATACGATGGCGCGCTATGTGGCGCGGCTGCGCGAATGGGGATGATCGGACACAACGGCGGCCCGACGATCGAGGGCGGCACCCGCTGGCGGCGCCATTGCTGGACGGCGGCGCGTGAGGCCCTGTTGCCCACCCTGCCCATCGAGGTGGTGCGGACGCGCGTCCGCCGGGCCAAGGAACTGGGGCTGGACTACCGCACCTATGCCTCGGTCCGGGCGCAGACCGGGCATGACGTGGTGGCCTTCCTGTTTTCGTCGAATGCGCTGCGGGTGCGTGCGCTGTCGCCGGCCCTGCCCCAAGACCGTGCGGTGAAGCTGGAGGCGATCCGCGATGCCGGGCGGATCGGGCTGGCGGTGGCGCCGCTGTCACCCGGGCTTCTGGCGGTGAATGCGCAACTGGATGCCAGCCATGCCGCGCCGCATGTTCTGGCGCCCTTTCCGGTGCTGGCCCGCACGATCCGGGCCGCCTTGGGCAATCTGGCCGGCGACCGGGTGATCCTGGTGGGCGATGCGCCGCTTGAGGCGGACTGGTGCGCGGCCGGCCGGCTTGCTGCCTATCTGCCGGCCGAGCGCTATTTCGGCGCGGCCTAGAGCATCATCTGATAGCTGGCCGGCACATAGCGGAAACCGCCTTCGGCATTGGGCTCGACATAGGCCACGGCGGGGAAGGGCATGTGGTAGCCCACAAAGGGAATGCGGTCGGCGGCGATCATGCCGAAGACCTCTTTGCGCGCCGCCGCCGCTGCCGGCTTGTCGGCGTCAAAGCGCACCTCCCAGTCGGGACGGGCCAGCGACCAGACATAGTGGTTCGCGGTGTCGGCCGTCAGCATCAGCCGCTTGCCGTCGCTTTCCAGATGCCAGGCCATATGCCCCGGCGAATGGCCGAAGGCCGCCTTGGCGGTGATGCCCGCTGCGGCGGTGCCGCCGTCATCGACAAAGCTGGTCTTGTCGGCCAGGGGACGCACGTTCTTGTCAAACCCTTCATTCCCGGCGGCGGACCAGTGATTATGCTCAACCGCGCCGGTCACATAGCGGGCATTGGCAAAGGTGGGGCCGGCCTCGGTCATCAGCCCGCCGATATGGTCGCCGTGCATGTGGGTCAGCACCACCACGTCGATCTGATCGGGGGTGAAACCGGCCTGCGCCAGAACCCCGGTGATCGCATCGGCGGCAAGCCCGGTGTCGAACAGCACCACTTCGGCGCCGGTATTCACCACCACGGGGGTGAAGAAGTTCTGCGCGCGGTCGGCGGGAAGGAAATGCGCCGCAGACAGCGCCTCAAACTCGCCTTCGGGGGCGTTCAGGCCAAAGGTTTCGCGCGGGGTTTCGTTCAGCCGCGCCCCGGCCAGCAGGGTTGTCACCTCGAAGGCGCCAAGGCTGAAGCGGTGGAAGGCGGGAAAGGCCGGCCCCATCAGCGGGGCTTCGGCGCGGGCGGGGGTGGCAAGCAGGGCCGGCGCGAAGGGAAAGGCGGCGCCAGCCGCCAGCGCCATGCGGCGCGTGAGGCTTCGGGTCGTCATGGGATATCCTCCGGTTGGTCAGCGCCAACAGGGTAGCCCCGTTCCGCCCGGCGGCCAGTCACGCTTCTGCGATCACTCCCACCACGGATCGACGGCGGCGATATCATCATCGGACCAGCCGAAGTGGTGCGCGAGTTCGTGTATCATCACATGCGTCACCAGTTCGGCCAGCGAGACATCGCCGCGCTCGATCCATTCATCCAGGATGGGTTTGCGGAACAGCCAGATCAGGTCGGGGTGGGTGGGCTGGTCGGCCACCGATTTCTCGGTCAGCGGAATGCCCTCATACAGCCCGGTCAGGTCATAGGGGCTGTCGCAGTTCAGCGCCTCAAGCACGTCTTCCGAGGCGAAATCCTCAACCCGCAGCACGACATGGGTCGCGGCGGCGCGGTAGGGTTCGGGCAGGTTGGCCACGGCTTCGCGGGCAAGCTGCTCGATCATGGCGTCAACGCGCTGTTCGAG
>JACZKR010000117.1 GCA_014859945.1 Paracoccaceae bacterium
GGGCGCCGTCGCCTCGCAGCCCGACAGGGCCAGCGCGGCGGCCAGCGTCAGCGACAGGGGGCGCAGCCGAAGGGTCATTCCTGCGTCGCGCCGCCCACGGCTTCGCCGAAACCGGTCTTGCGGGCGCGGGCCGCCGACAGCGTGTCGCGCAGTTCATGCTCCATCCTGACCAGTTCTTCCTCGGCCTTGGCGCGGCGGGATTTGCCTTCATCGGCGATGGCCAGGCTTTCCTCGATCGTGGCGATCAGGGTGGCATTGGCCTTCTGCACCGCCTCGATGTCAAAGACGCCGCGCTCCATTTCAGTGCGGACGACGCGGTTGGCTTCCTGAAGGTTCTCGGCGTTCGAGGTCAGCAACTCGTTGGTCAGGTCGTTGGCGTCCTTGATCGCCTCGGCCGCTTCCTTGGACCGCTGGATCGTCACCGCCTGCGCCAGCTGGGTTTCCCACAGGGGCACGGTGTTGACGAGGGTCGAGTTGATCTTGCCGACCAGCGACTTGTCGTTTTCCTGCACCAGCCGGATCGAGGGCAGCGACTGCATGGTGACCTGACGCGTCAGCTTCAGGTCATGCACGCGGCGTTCCAGATCGTCGCGGGCCGAACGCAGGTCGCGCAGTTCCTGCGCCTTCTTCACCTGATCGGCTTCGGGGGCGGCCTGAACCTCGGCCTCTTTCGCCGGGATGGTGGTGGCATCCAGCTCTTTCAGCTTGGCTTCGCCGGCGGCGATGTAGAGCGCCAGTTCGTCATAGAACCGCAGGGTCTTTTCATACAGCACGTCCAGAGACTTGATGTCTTTCAGAAGCGTGTGTTCGTGGGTCAGCAGGTTCTGGGTGATCTTGTCGATCTGGCCCTGAACCTCTTCATAGCGGGCGATGAACTGCGCCAGCGGCGCGGCGCGGCCCAGAAGCTTGTCCCACCAGCTGCGTTCGCGGTCGACGTCCAGCTCTTCGCCGGAAAAGCCGCGGATGGTGGACACGATCTGGCGCAGGCTGTCGCCGGCGGGGCCGACATCCTTGTTCTTCACGCCCGACAGCATTTCCTGGCTGATGACCTGCAACTCGGCCTGCGCGCCCGAGCCGAACGAGATGATCGACTGGGTGTTGGCCATGTCAATCTCATCCATCCGCTTGCGGATTTCCTCGGCCTGCGGGGCGGGCGCGGTTTCCAGCGGGACGATGGCGGTTCCCGGTTCGGGCAGGATGACGGCGGTCACCTTTTCCACCTCGGCAAGGGCGGCGGCGGCCTGGTCGCGGACATTCTCGGTCATGGTCACTCTCACTGTTGTTGGGGTTGGCCGTTCAGGCTTCCAGCTTCAGGCGCTCGCGCAACACCTGTATTTCAACGTCAAGATCGGTATGGTCATTGGCCAGAAGCGCCTTCGAGCGTTCGGCGAAGGTGGTTTCCAGATCGGTCAGCAGCGCCTCATAATCGGCGCGCACCTTCTGGTCGCGGGTCTGGGCGTAGTGGCCGGCGAACTTCACCGTCGCGTCGCGGGCGCCCATCAGATAGACCGACAGGTACTTGCGCGCCGCCGTCAGGTCGCCGGGATCGCCCTCGATGGTGCGGAAAAGCTGGCGTGCGGCGGTGGCAAAGCGGTCCACCCGGCCTTCCAGCATGCGGTCATCGGCGCGCAGGATCGCGTCTTTCATGCCTGCAAGGTACTTCTCGGCCTCATCCACGGCGCGGGCGACGCGGTCGGTCTGGAACTGGTCCACCCCTTCCATCCCCTTGTGGGTCAGGGGGTCGGGGCCGAAGGCGAAAAGATGCAGCGCCGCGCCGATCACGGCGAAGGCCAGGGGCACCAGAAGGCCCGACTGGCTGATCATCCCGCCGGCGAACAGCGCCGCGCCGATGACCAGCGCGCCAAGGATCTTGCGCGGAAAGGCCGGGCGGCGGGCGACGCGGCGGGTGTCGTAGGCGTCCTGCGCCTTGGCGCCTTCCTGCGTCAGCCAGGCCGACAGTATGACCAGCCCGCCCGCGACCAGCGACAACACCATCTCGCGCGGGGTGCCGGTGAAGGCGGGGAAGAGGAAGGCGAATGCCGGAAAGAACAGGATGCGCGCGCGGCGCTGGGCGCGGCTGGGCCGGGCCACGGGGGCGGGCGCGCATCC
>JACZKR010000118.1 GCA_014859945.1 Paracoccaceae bacterium
CCGCCAGCAGGGGCCGCAGGGGCGCCGGCGGCACCCGCCGGATCAGCTGCGCTAGTGACACGCCCCAGATCAGCCCCGCCGGCACCAGCGTGGCCCAGAAAATCCCCCCGGCCAGCCCGGGCCAGCCCGCCTGCGCCAAAGGCACCGCCGCCACGATGAAGCCCACGAACTGCAGATGCCAGGCCGGGTTCACCTCGCGCGCCTCGGCCGGCATCCGCGCCAGAACCGCCACCAGAACCAGCGCCAGCACCCCGTGCAGCACCAGCCCGGCAAGGGCCAGCGCCACCGCCGCCCCCGGCGCATAGGGCAGCACCACGCCCGCCGCAGCCATCACGCTCATCGTCGCCGCCGCCATACCGGCGCGGCCCGGCAAGACCCGCAGATCCTCGGCCAGAACCCCCGGCCGCCGCGCGATCTTCACCGCCATGGCCAGCACCGCAAAAGCCCAGACCACCAGCAGCCCGCCCATCAGCGCCTCGGCCAGACCGGCCAGCACCGTGCCCTCCAGCCCCCGCCGCAGCGCCAGACCAAGGCCCAGAAGCCCCAGCAGCACCGGAAACACCGCCGGCGGCGTCCGGGCAAAGAGCGCCGGCTTCCTCGGCGGAAACTCGGGCGCCGGATACATCCGGGGGCGGCGGTCCTTCGGGGTGATCTGCGGCTCGGTCATCGGCAACTCCTTCGCCCCAAGGCCACCCCGAAACCGGCCGGAAGTCCAGAGGCCGCCATGCCGCAGCCCTCTTCGCATTTGCACCTTTCGAAATACTCTCGGGGGGTGCGGGGGGCGAAGCGCCCCCGCCTCCGCCGGCCAGGGACGCAACCGTCAGATCAGGAACGGAAACCAGTCCTCGCGCAGCACCTGCCCGGCCTGCATGCCGTGCCCCGGATAGGGCGGCGAGGTGCGGCCCGGCCGTTCGACATAGCGCGCATCATCGCCCAGCAGCCGCAGGCTGAAGGCGCGGCGGCGCGTCGCCGCCTCATTCCCCCGCGCGCCGTGCAGCGTCAGGTAGTCGAAGGCCACCGCGTCGCCCGGCTCCATCTGCCATTCCATCACCTTCATGCCTTCGGCATCGGGGTCGGGGACGGGCATGTATTTCTCGGGGTCGGGATAGAAGGAACTGTCCGACAGCCAGCGCTTCGGCAGCACCTCTTTCGGCCAGTTGTGGCTGCCGGCCACGCAGCGCAGCGAAGCCTCGCGCACCGGGTCCAGCGGCGACCAGAAGCTGACGGTCTGGCGGCCCGAGACGAAGTAGTAAGGCCCGTCCTGATGCCAGGGCGTGGGTTTCGAGGTGCCGGGTTCCTTCACCAGCACATGGTCGTGGAACAACTGCACCCGGCGTGAGCCCATCAGCTTGGCCGCCACCTGCGCGGCCTCGGATTCACGAATCACCCGGGCGAATTCGGGAATCCGCTCCCAGTTGCAGTAATCGTCGAAGAAGCGCCCGCCCTCGCCGGGGTTCAGGTTTTCGGCCGCATAGGGGCCGGGCTCGGCCATGTTGCGCTCGATCCCGGCGCGCAGTTCATCGACCCAGTCGGCCCAGAGGCCCTTCACCAGCACCACGCCGTCGCGCTGATAATCCTCGATCATCTTTTCGGTAACTTCGACCATCGGTCCCTCCTGTTCGCTGGTCACAGGATGGCCGCCGAGCTATATAGCGTCAAATCATGTCTTTTCATGAAAGGTATAATATGACGCTATACCTGACCCTGCGCCAGCTGGACTATGCGGTGGCTGTCGCCCGCCACGGCGGGGTGACGGCGGCGGCCGAGGCG
>JACZKR010000119.1 GCA_014859945.1 Paracoccaceae bacterium
GCCCTGCTGCGGCGAAGACGCAGCAGGGCTGGGGCTGGGGGCGGCCTGGCTGATCGGCGGGCGGCTGCATCCGCGCCTTGGCGCGCTGCGCCCCTCGCGCGGCGGAGCGGGCGCCTAGCCCTCCGCCGGCCGGAACAGCATCACCCGACCGGCACCGTCCGACAGTTCAAGCACATCGCCGCTGATCCTCTGCCGCGTCATCGCCTGAAGCGCGGCAAAGAACTGCCCCTCGGCGGCAAGCTGATCGCAGGCCATCTCGGTCGCCACCACCTTGCCGACGCGCCAGGCATCGCCCGCGCCGCGCGTCACCTGCCCCGACCAGCGGTTGCAGGGCGCCTGACCAAAGGCCTGCGCCCCGTCCGGCGCAAAAGCGATGGTGGCCCGGGCGGCAAAGGGTTGTCCGTCAATCGAGGCCAGCCGCCATTCGGCCGGCGCACCGGGCGAAGGCGCCGCAACACAGGCCGCCAGCATCAGGGGCAAAAGCAGGGCGCGGCGCATGGTTGCCTCCGGTTGACCTTGCCGAAGGCTGCCACGCACCCCGCGGCCGGGCAAGCTTTAGTCCAGCAATCGGCGGGCAATCACCTGCGCCTGAATCTCCGCCGCCCCTTCGAAGATATTCAGGATGCGGGCATCACACAGGATCCGGCTGATCCGGTATTCCAGCGCAAAGCCGTTGCCGCCATGGATCTGCAGCGCATTGTCCGCCGCCGCCCAGGCCACCCGCGCGCCCAGAAGCTTGGCCATCCCCGCCTCAAGATCGCAGCGTTTGTCATGGTCCTTCTGCCAGGCGCTGAAATAGGTCAGCTGCCGCGCCACCATGATCTCGACCGCCATCATCGCCAGCTTGCCGGCGATGCGCGGAAACTCGATCAGCGGCTTGCCGAACTGCTTGCGGTCCTCGGCGTATTGCATGCCCGTCTCCAGCGCCGACTGCGCCACGCCGATCGCCCGCGCGCCGGTCTGGATGCGGGCGCTTTCAAAGGTCTGCATCAGCTGCTTGAAGCCCTGCCCCGGCACACCGCCCAGCAGGTTTTCACCCTTCACCTTGAAGCCGTCAAAGCCCAGTTCGTATTCCTTCATCCCCCGGTAACCCAGCACCTCAATCTCGCCGCCGGTCATGCCGGGGGTGGGGAAGGGCTCGGCATCGGTGCCGGGGGTCTTTTCGGCCAGAAACATCGAGAGGCCCCGGTAATCTGTGGTCTCGGGGTCGGTCCGGGCCAGCAGCGTCATGACATGGGTGCGCGCAGCATGGGTGATCCAGGTCTTGTTGCCGGTGACCTCCCAGTCATCCCCCGCCTTCACCGCCCGGGTGCGCAAGCTGCCAAGGTCCGATCCGGTGTTCGGCTCGGTGAAAACCGCCGTCGGCAGGGTTTCCCCGCTGGCCAGCCGGGGCAGCCATTTGGCCTTCTGCTCATCGGTGCCGCCGCACAGGATCAGTTCCGCCGCGATCTCGGACCGCGTGCCAAGCGAACCCACCCCGATATAGCCGCGCGACAGTTCCTCGCTGACCACCACCATGCTGGCCTTCGACAGGCCGAAGCCGCCGTATTCCTCGGGGATGGTCAGGCCGAAGACGCCCATCTCGGCCAACTCCTCGATGATCCCCATGGGGATCAACTCGTCGTTGAGATGCCAACCGTGGGCGAAGGGGATCACCTTCTCATCGGCATAGCGGCGGAACTGGTCGCGGATCATCTCCAGCTCTTCGTCCAGCCCGGTCGCGCCAAACGTCGCCCGCCCGTGATTGTCGCGCATCAGCGCCACCAGACGCGCGCGGGCGGCGGCGGTGTTGCCCCGGGCCATCAGGGCCGACACCGCCGCACCCGGCGCCGCCGGGTCAAGGCCAAGATCCTGCAAGCGTGCGATCTCGCCCTGGCTCATCGGAATGCCGCCATGGATCTGGTTCAGATATTCCCCGAAGGCGATCTGCAGGATCAGCGCCTCCATCTCGCCAAAGCGGCCAGTGTCGGCAAGCCGGCCCGCCCAGGCCCGCATCTGGCGCAGGGCCTCGGTATAGGTGGCCAGCCATGACAGGGCATGCGCCGCGAACTGATGGGTTTCCAGCGCCGCCCCGCTGACCTTGCCGCCCACCGTCACCGCCGCACGCAGCGCCTCACGCGCGCGGGCGAAAAGCGCCTCGGTCTCGGGCACCGCCTCGGCCGTCAGGGACAACAGGTCGTCAATCTGCGGCGCGGCGATCAGCGCCTGTCCATCATGGGCCATCATCACTTCCCCCAGGGATTCTGCGTCTGCGAATGCCTAGCTTGTTTGCAATTGCAGCGCAATTACATTTCGCAGGCGCGCAACCAAGCGAACGAAAATGTCGCGAAGAATTCGCAGATGCACCGGCGGCGCGGACGGGCTATCCAGTGCCATGGACAGTTTTCTTGCCAGCTACCCGCCGCTGATCCTTCTGGCCGCCGTCGCCGTGACGGCCTTTGCCGGTTTCGTGAAAGGCGCGGTGGGCTTTGCCATGCCGCTGATCATGATTTCCGCCTTTTCGGGATTCCTCACGCCGCATCAGGCGCTTGCCGGGCTGATCCTGCCGACGCTGGTCACCAACATCTCGCAGGCCTTCAGGCAGGGCGTGGGGCCGGCGGTGCAATCGGCCCGCGACTACCGCCGCTTCCTGACGGCAACGCTGATCCTGCTGGTGATCTCGGCCCAGTTCGTCGATGAAGTGCCCGAGGCCGCGTTCCTTCTGTTCCTGGGCCTGCCGATCACCGCCTTTGCCGCGCTGCAACTGGCCGGGCGCAAACTGGCGCTGCGGCTGGAACACCGCAGCCGGGCCGAATGGGTGCTGGGCGCCATCGGCGGGCTTTACGGCGGCATTTCGGGCGTCTGGGGGCCGCCGCTTCTGGTCTACCTCCTGTCGGTCAACGCCCCGAAGGATGAGGCGGTGCGGGTCCAGGGCGTGATCTTCCTTCTGGGCGCCGTCACCCTGACCGCCGCGCATCTGACAACCGGCATCCTGGGCGGCGCAAACCTTGTCTTCTCGGCCCTGCTGGTGCTGCCCGCCATGGCCGGGCAGGCCTTGGGCCTTGCGGTGCAGAACCGGCTGGACCAGACGCGCTTTCGCCGCTGGACGCAGGGCCTCTTGGTGCTGACCGGGCTGAACATGGTCTGGCAGACGCTGAGCCGATAGAAAAAGGGCGGCACCGCAGCGCCGCCCCCGTCAATCATGCATCTTAAGCCGGCTCAGCCGATCGCGGCCGCCTTCACGTCGGCGTCGATGAAGGGCACATATTGCCCGAAGTTGTCGGCGAACATCTTCACCAGTTTGGCCGCCTGCGCGTCATAGGCCGCCTTGTCGGCCCAGGTGTCGCGCGGGTTCAGCAGGCCCGCATCCACGCCCGGCACCGCCACCGGCACTTCAAAGCCGAAGTTCGGGTCCTTGCGGAACTGCACCTTGGCCAGCGACCCGTCCAGCGCCGCCGACAGAAGCGCCCGCGTCGCCTTGATCGGCATGCGCTTGCCCGTGCCATAGGCCCCGCCGGTCCAGCCGGTGTTCACCAGCCAGCAGGTCGCGCCGTACTGTGCAATCTTTTCCTGCAGCAGCTTGCCGTAAACCTCGGGCCGGCGCGGCATGAAGGGCGCGCCGAAGCAGGTCGAGAAGGTCGGCGTCGGCTCGGTGATCCCGCGCTCGGTCCCCGCGGTCTTCGAGGTGAAGCCCGACAGGAAGTGATACATCGCCTGCGCCGGCGTCAGCCGCGAGATCGGCGGCAGCACCCCGAAGGCATCGCAGGTCAGCATGATGACATTCTTCGGATGCCCGCCCAGCCCCGTCGCCGAAGCGTTCGAGATATAGTCCAGCGGATAGGCGCAGCGGGTGTTCTCAGTCAGGCTCTTGTCGGCGAAGTCCAGTTCCAGCGTCTCGGGATCATAGACCATGTTCTCGACCACGGTCGCAAAGCGGTGGGTCGTGGCATAGATCTCGGGCTCGGCCTCGGCCGACAGGTTGATGGTCTTGGCATAGCAGCCGCCTTCGAAGTTGAAGGTGCCGTTGTCCGACCAGCCATGCTCATCATCGCCGATCAGCGTGCGGTCGGGCGCGGCCGAAAGCGTGGTCTTGCCGGTGCCCGACAGACCGAAGAACACCGCCGTTTCCGACAGATCGCCCGGCGCGTGGTTGGCCGAGCAGTGCATCGCCATCACGCCCTTTTCGGGCAGAAGGTAGTTCAGCAGCGTGAAGACCGACTTCTTGTTTTCGCCCGCGTAGGCTGTGTTGCCGATCAGGATGCGCTTCTTGTCGAAGTTCAGCGCGATCACCGTCTCGGTCCGGCAGCCGTGCTTCGCCGGGTCGGCCTTGAAGGACGGGCAGTTGATGATCGTCCATTCCGGGGTGAAGCTGTCCAGTTCCGCCCGCTCGGGGCGGCGCAGCAGATGGCGGATGAACAGGCCATGCCAGGCCAGTTCCGTCACCACCCGCACGTCAAGGCGGTGGGCCGGATCGGCGCCGGCGTAAAGATCCTGCACGAAATAGTCGCCGCCCTTCATATGGGCCAGCATGTCGGCTTCCAGCCGGTCAAAGGCCTCGGGCGCCATCGGCGCGTTGTTTTCCCACCAGATCGTGTGTTCAACCGAAGGGGTCCGCACAACGAACTTGTCCTTGGGCGAACGTCCGGTGAACTGCCCGGTCGAGCACAGGAACGCGCCCCCCTTGCCCAGACGCCCTTCTCCGCGGCTGACGGCAGCTTCAACCAGCGCAGGCTCGATGAAGTTGTAATAGACGTTGCCCAGACCCGTAATGCCTTGAATTTCAAGCGTGGCTTTGGGGTTCACCCGTCCGTTCATGTCCTGCAAGCTCCCGTTTCCGCCCGAAGGCGGTGAAGTTCCCGATGCGGCGCCCGGGCCAGGGGCGCCCACCGCCGCGATGCGCCGGCGATGTTCGGGCGCTATAACATGGGTCAAAATGCAGGAATAGGACGCATTGGCACAGTTAGCGCAACCACCCAAGGTTTAGCGCAACCAGTTGACCCGCAGGCGGCATCATGCCCTGCCATCTGTAACGATCCGGCGAAATACTGCGGCAAATTAGTCAGTTGTTCGGGAATTTCGCGGGTCATGGAGTCACGGCGGGCGGGTGATTCGCACATTGTTGTTGATTCCATGGGTCCAAACCCCGATCATGTGCGAAAACAGGCAAGCCGAGCAGAAAAAGGGAAGCCCGACATGGCAAGGATCGCCCTTGTGGACGACGACAGGAATATCCTGACGTCGGTTTCGATGACTCTCGAAGCCGAAGGTTTCGAAGTAGAGACCTACAACGACGGCCAGTCGGCGCTGGACGCCTTCAACCGCCGCATGCCCGACATGGCGGTGCTGGACATCAAGATGCCCCGCATGGACGGCATGGACCTGTTGCAGCGCCTGCGGCAGAAAACCTCGATGCCGGTGATCTTCCTGACCTCGAAAGATGACGAAATCGACGAGGTTCTGGGCCTGCGCATGGGCGCCGACGACTATGTGAAGAAGCCCTTCAGCCAGCGGCTTCTGGTCGAACGCATCCGCGCGCTGCTGCGCCGTCAGGATGCGATCACCCATGGCGAGGTGGCCGTCACCGAAGAAAACAAGATCATGGAGCGCGGGAACCTGCGGATGGACCCGCTGCGCCATTCGGTCAGCTGGAAGGGCCGCGACGTGTCGCTGACCGTGACCGAATTCATGCTGTTGCAGGCTCTGGCCCAGCGCCCCGGCTTCGTGAAATCGCGCGATCAGCTGATGGACGTGGCCTATGACGATCAGGTCTATGTCGATGACCGCACGATCGACAGCCACATCAAGCGCCTGCGCAAGAAGATGCGCGCGGTCGATGACGACTTCTCGGCGATCGAAACGCTTTACGGCATCGGCTATCGTTACAACGAAGAATGACCGCCACCGCGAAAATCGACATGGACAAGGCGCGTCCCGCAAAACCCGGTGAGCTGCTTCTGGGCGAAGACTGGATTTCGCCCGATGCAGTGGCCGATCCCGTGCTGCGCGCGGGGCGGGTGCGGCGGGGCATCGTCTCGCTGAACCGCTCGCCGCTGGCGCGCAAGATCATCGTCTTCAACCTGATGGCGCTGGTGGTTCTGGTCGCGGGCGTGCTGTTCCTGAACCCCTTCCGTGACAGCCTTGTGCTGCAGCGCGAACAGGCGCTTGTCACCGAAGCCCAGCTGATCGCCCGGGTGATCGAGGCGCGGGCCGATGCCGGCACCCTGCCGCAGGACTTTGCCGGCATCAACATCGGCCCGGGGGTTGAGGTTTTCCTGTTCGACGCCACCGGCCAACTGCGCGCCACGGCCATCGGTCAGGCGCCGCAGGGCGATGCCGCGCTGCCGGGCAAACGGCCGACGATCATCACCGATTTCCTGAACGGCATCTGGGAAAGCGTCTCGGGCCTGATGGTGCGCAAGGGCGAAGGCCCGGGCGCCCTGACCAGCGAAGAACTGGCGCGGGCGCGGCTGGATATCGCGCTGAACGGCGAAACCGCCGTCGATACCGCGCAGGGCCCCAACGGCGGCGCGATGTTTGCCGTGGCCACCCCGGTCACCGGCCCTGCCGGCGCCCTCGGCGTTGTCGCCGTAACCTCGGCCGAGGGTGAGATTGACCGGCTGGTGCGCTATGAGCGCGAGCAGATCCTGCAGATGTTCGTCATCGCGCTTCTGGTCTCATTCGGCCTGTCGCTGGTTCTGGCCTCAACCATCGCCAACCCGCTGTCCGATCTGGCGGCGGCGGCCGAACTGGGCCGCGACCGCGATGCGCGCCACATGTCGCCCGGCCGCGTCCGCATTCCCGATCTTGCCGCCCGCCCCGATGAAATCGGCCGGCTCTCGGTGGCCATGCGCGGCATGGTGGCGGCGCTGTATGACCGCATCGACGCCAACGAACAATTCGCCGCCGACGTGGCGCACGAGATCAAGAACCCTCTCGCCTCACTCCGCTCGGCCGTCGGCAGCCTGCGCATGGTGAAGAAGGAAGAGCACCGCGAAAAGCTGCTGGACGTGATCGACCATGACGTGCGCCGTCTGGACCGTCTGGTCAGCGACATTTCCAACGCCTCGCGGCTGGACAGCGAACTGGTCAAGGAAGAGGAAGAAGAATTCAACCTGATCAAGACCCTGTCGAACCTGACCGAATATCTGGGCCAGCAGGCGGGCGAAAAGGGTGTGGACTTCATCACCGACTTCCCCGCCGACCCCATCCGCATCCGCGGGCTTGAGGCGCGGCTGGCGCAGGTCTTCGTCAACCTGATCACCAATGCCATCAGCTTCTGCGAAGACGGCGACGCGGTGCGCGTCTGGGCCCGGCGCCGCGAAAACCGCGTGCTGATCGTGGTCGAGGATACCGGCCCCGGCATTCCCGAACAGGCGCTGACCAAAATCTTCAAGCGCTTCTATTCAGAGCGCCCCGAAAAGCAGTTCGGCAACCATTCGGGCCTTGGCCTTGCCATCTCGAAACAGATCGTCGAGGCGCATGGCGGCGTGATCTGGGCCGAGAACATCCGCCCCACCAACGCCGATCCCACCTCGGACCCGCTGGGCGCGCGTTTCGTGGTGGGCCTGCCGGTGTGACCGGCCGCCATGACCGGCCCGCGCGCCCTGCATGCAACAACGGTGGCCCTCGGTGAAGACCGGGGGCTTCTTGTTCTGGGGCCTTCGGGCAGCGGGAAATCGGCGCTGGCGCTGCAGCTGATGGCGCTGGGGGCCCGGCTGGTGGCCGATGACCAGACACTGCTGACGCTTCAGGACGGCGCCGTCACCGCCACCTGCCCCGCCGCCATCCTGGGCCGGATCGAGGCGCGGGGCCTGGGCATCCTGCGGGCCGATCCCCTGCCCCGCGCCCGGCTGATCCTGGCCGTCGATCTGGGGCATGAGGAAACCGAACGCCTGCCGCCGTTACGTCACATCACGCTGTTGGGACAGCCGATCGCGCTTGTGCATGGCCAGAGAAGCGCCCATTTTCCTTCTTCGCTCCTGTGCTATCTCAGCCATGGGCGGGATGCCTGAAAGGGGCGCAGATGTCGGGTCCGGCGGATCAGGGGCAGGAATTGCGGCTGGTGCTTGTCACCGGGCCTTCGGGCGCCGGGCGGTCCACCGCCATCGGCGCGCTTGAGGATCTGGGGTATGAAACCATCGACAACCTGCCGATCTCGCTGGTGCCGCGCCTGCTGGAAGGCCCGCCGCTGGCCCGCCCCGTGGCCCTTGGCATCGACGTGCGCAACCGTGAGTTTTCGGCCACCGCGCTGATCGAACTGGTCGATGCGCTGACCCGCGATCCGCGCGTGGCGCTGGAACTGCTGTTTCTCGACTGTTCGGCCGGTGAGCTGATCCGCCGCTACAGCCAGACCCGCCGCCGGCACCCGATGGCCCCCGAAGACAGCCCCGCCGAAGGCATCGCGCGTGAGACCGACCTTCTGGCCCCGGTCCGCGTGCGCGCCGACCACCTGATCGACACCACCGAAATGTCGCCGCATGACCTGAAGGCAGAACTCGCCCGCTGGTTCGGCAAGAAGGGCAGCGCCGGCATGGCCGTGTCGGTGCAGTCCTTCAGCTATCGCCGCGGCCTGCCGCGCGGGGTGGACATGGTCTTTGACTGCCGCTTCCTGCGCAACCCGCACTGGGTGCCCGAACTGCGCGGGCTTGACGGCCGCGACGCGGCGGTCGCCGACTATGTCGCGGCCGATCCGCGCTTTGCCGAATTCTTCCACAGGTTGCAGGAGATGGTCCGCTTTCTGCTTCCGGCCCAGATCGAAGAGGGCAAGGCGCATCTGTCGATCGGCTTCGGCTGTACCGGCGGGCAACACCGCTCTGTTGCAGTTGCAGAAAAACTGGGCAAACTGCTTGCCGAAGCGGGATGGCCGGTGTCAAAACGGCACCGGGAACTGGAACGCAGGGCGGCGGCAACGCCCCCCACGCAGACGGGGTGAAGGGCGCGTGATCGGTATCGTGATCGTCGCACATGGCGGACTGGCACGCGAGTATCTCTCGGCGGTGGAGCATGTGGTGGGTCCGCAGACCCAGATGCGTGCCATCACCATCGAGGATGTGCATGACCGTTCCGCCAAGCAGGCCGAGATTTGTGCCGCCGCCGATTCGGTGGATTCCGGCTCCGGCGTGGTCGTTGTCACCGACATGTTCGGCGGCTCGCCCTCGAACCTGTCGCTGATGGCCTGCGCCGGCGCCGAACGGCGGATCGTCTATGGCGCCAACCTGCCCATGCTGATCAAGCTGGCGAAATCACGCGACCTTCCGGTGGCCGAGGCAGTCTCGGCGGCGCTGGAGGCGGGGCGCAAATACATCAACAGCCTCGATCTGGGCGGAGGGGCGTAAGTGGTCAGTCAGGTTCTGCGCATCGTCAACGAAAAGGGCCTGCATGCCCGCGCTTCGGCCAAGTTCGTCGAGGTCGTCGAAGCCCATGACGCAACGGCACAGGTCACCCGCGACGGAATGACCGTTTCGGGCGATTCCATCATGGGGCTTTTGATGTTGGCAGCCTCGCGCGGAACCTCTATTGAGGTCCAGACCAGCGGAGCGCAGGCCGAGGCCCTTGCCGCCGCGCTGGATGCGCTTGTGGCCAACCGGTTCGGGGAAGACCGCTAGGCCGGGACCGCGGAAGGGAAGGCAAGACATCTTGGCGACCGATCAGCCGCAGAACGAGGCAGAGGTGCTGGCGCGGGGTGCTGCGCAGCGGGCCGCGTCCGGGCGGAAATACGACATGCGCCGGCTGTCCTATGCCGGCACGTTCAAGAACCCGCTCAAGGCCCAGACCATCCGCACCATCGAATGGCTGACGGCCAAGGTTCAGCTTCTGCGCCTGATCCGCAGCTTTGAAAAATCGGGCGCCCCCTTTGGCGCGCCGTTCTGGCCCAAGGCCATCCGCCACATGGGCATCCGGATCGACACGCCGGCAGAAGAGATCGCCCGCATCCCGCCGACCGGGCCGCTGGTCGTCGTGGCCAACCACCCCTCGGGGCTGGTCGATGGCATGGTCATGGCCGAGATGATCAACCGCGTCCGGTCCGACTTCCGCATCCTGACCCGCAGCCTGCTGACCGGGATTCCCGAAGTCGAAGAATTCATGATCCCCGTCCCCTTCCCGCACGAAGACAACGCGCGCGAACTGGGTCTGCAGATGCGGGACGAAACGATGCGGCACCTCAAGGCCGGGGGGGTCATCATCCTGTTCCCCGCCGGCAAGGTGGCGATGTCCGAAGGCTGGTGGGGCCCCGCGGTCGAGGCCGAATGGAACGTCTTCACCCACAAGATCGTTCGGTCCTCGGGCGCGACCATCCTGCCGATCTACTTCCCCGGCCAGAACTCGCGCGCCTTCCAGATCGCCAACCAGATCAGCGACACGCTGCGCCAGGGCCTCTTGCTTTACGAAATCAAGCGCAGCCTGTTCAAACCCCAGCGCCCGGTGATCGGCCACCCGATCCCGGCCAGCGAACTTGCCAACTGGGAAGGCAACCCGCGCGGCTTCCTCGCCTGGCTGCGGGAACACACGCTTTCTTTGGCAGATCGAGCCTAGGCTGCAGGCCGATTCTCAAACGTGGTTAACAGGCCCCGAAGCCACCGCGCGTAGAGACGGAAGAAAGACAGAAAGAAGACGCGGAAAAGACGTCGCATCCGGGCCGAACCGCCCGGATTAAGCCAGCGTTCTCAGGGCCTTACCCAAGGTAAGCGCGGGTGCCCCTCACCGCGTCGGAACCGGCACCTCGCCGCGGTAGTCATAAAACCCCCGCTGCGTCTTGCGCCCCAGCCATCCGGCCTCGACATATTTCGACAGCAGCGGGCAGGGCCGGTACTTGGTATCGCCCAAGCCGTCATGCAGCACGTTCATGATGGCAAGGCAGGTGTCCAGACCGATGAAATCGGCCAGTTCCAGCGGCCCCATCGGGTGGTTCGCGCCCAGCTTCATCGACTCGTCGATCGACCGGACGTTCCCGACCCCTTCATACAAGGTGTAAACCGCCTCGTTGATCATCGGCATCAGGATGCGGTTGACGATGAAGGCCGGGAAATCCTCAGCGCTGGCCGCCGTCTTGCCCAGCCGCCCGACCACCGCCAGCAGCGTGTCATAGGTTTCCTTGTCGGTGGCGATGCCCCGGATCAGCTCCACCAGCTGCATCACCGGCACGGGGTTCATGAAGTGGAAACCCATGAACTTTTCCGGCCGGTCGGTGCGGCTGGCCAGACGGGTGATCGAGATGGAAGAGGTGTTCGAGGTCAGGATGGTCTGCGGCGCCAGATGGGCGGCAAGTCCTTCGAAAATCTTCTGTTTTATCTCTTCCCGCTCGGTCGCGGCCTCGATGATCAGGTCGCAGGGGCCAAGATCGGCCAGGGTCAGCGTGGTGCGGATGCGGGCCAGCGTGGCGGCCTTTTCCTCGCCGCTGATCTTGCCGCGGGAAACCTGGCGTTCCAGGTTCTTGTCGATGGTCGCAACCGCCTTCTCAAGCCCCTCGGCGCTGATGTCGTTCAGCAGCACGTCATAGCCTGCCAGCGCAAAGACATGGGCGATGCCGTTGCCCATCTGACCCGCCCCAACGATGCCAACCGTCCGGATATCCATGCCGCCTCCGATCATTTCCTGCGGCACCATAGGCAGTCCCGCCCCCCCGGGCAAGGCTGCCTGCCCGGGACCGAACCGCAAGGATTTGCCGCAAATGCCGACTTTAGCTTTTCGGCAAGCAGAATCGGTCAGGCTGGTCGCGGGTGTGATGAAATTCGGGGTGGGGCCATGGTCTATGCCTTTCCAGGCGCAGGCGCGCTTGACTATTCGCCGTGTCATTACGGGGGATCGCGGCTGACATTCCGCGGCCCGCCACGGGCGACAAACGGGGTTTTCGTGGCCTGCCTTGGCGGGACCGAAGCCTATGGCAAGTTCGTCCCGCGCCCCTTCCCCGATCTGGTCGAGGCGGGCCTTGGCCTGCCCGTCGCCAATCTGGCCTGCGCCAATGCCGGCCCCGATGCCTATCTGGCGGAAGAGGGGATCATCGCGCTGGCCGGGCGGGCGCAGGCGGTCATCCTGCAGCTTTCCGGGGCGCAGAACCTGTCGAACCGCTATTACGCCGTGCATCCCCGCCGGAATGACCGCTTTCTGGGGGCCACGCCCCTGCTGCGCGGCCTGTTCCGCGAGATCGACTTTACCGAGTTCACCTTTACCCGCCACTTGCTGACCACCCTGCAGGCGGCTTCGGCCGAGCGGTTTGAACTGGTCGCGGCCGAGTTGCGGGCGGCCTGGGTCAGCCGGATGCAGTTGTTGCTGGCGCGGCTGGCCTGCCCGGTCATCCTGCTGTGGATGGCCGATCCGCCGCCGCCGCCCGGCCAGCGCGCCGATCTGGGGCGGGAGCCGGTGCTGGTCGATGCCGCGATGCTGTCGGCGCTTCGGCAGGCGGCGCATGATCTGGTCATGGTGCCGCCCAGTGTCGCCGCGCGGTCCTCGGGCTGCGACGGCATGGCCTATGGCCCGCTGGAAGGCCCCGCCGCCGCCCGGCTGCCCGGCCCGCTGCACCACGCCGAAGCCGCCGCGGCCCTGCTGCCGGTGCTGGAACGGCTGATGTAGCCCGCGCCGGACCAGCGCCCGCAGCGCAGGCAAGGATGTGACACAACGGCTTGCGGCCGATGTTTCGTCGCAAGGTCAGGGCAGAAAATATGTGTGGAGGAGTTGACGATTGCGTCGCATCGCCGCAGTTAGACTGCGGGGGTCTGATCGGCCCGCCGGGCCCGCGCCGCACAGGAGTATCTGATGTTCAAGCGTCTTTTCATTGCAGTCGTACTTCTGGGGCTGATCGTCGGGGGGATTGTCTGGTTCAAGTTCTTCCGCGACGAGATGATCGCGCAGTTCCTGGGCGGCATGGTTCCGCCGCCGGTTCCCGTTTCGTCCGAAACGGTCGAGCCGGTCACCTGGAACCCCGGCATCGACGCCATCGGCACCGCGCTGTCGGTGCGCGGGGTGGACCTGGCCATCGAATCCGGCGGGCTGGTGCGTGAGCTGCGCTTTGCCGCGAACGACCAGATCACCGCTGACCAGTATCTGGTGCAGATCGACGACGACAGCGAGAAGGCCGCGCTGGTGGCAGCCCAGGCCGCGCTGACCGTCGCCGTGGCCGAAGCCAACCGCGCGCTGACCCTGCAGGAACGCGGCGTCGGCGCCGCGAACACGGTGGAAAGCGCCAATGCGCAGGTTGAAAGCGCCCGCGCCCAGGTGGCGCAGGTGCAGACCGCGCTGGACAGCAAGAAGCTGACCGCGCCCTTCGCCGGCGTGATCGGCATTCCGCAGATCGAGGTCGGCCAGTATGTGACCCCCGGCACGATCTTTGCGACCCTGCAGGACCTTGGCAGCATGCGGGTCGATTTCGCCGTTCCCGAACAGCAGATCACCGCGCTGAAACTGGGCGGCGCGGTGTCGGTGACGACCGAGGTAGGCGGCTTCAGCGCCGAGGGCAGCATCATCGCGATTGAGCCGCGGGTCGATCCGAACTCGCGCATGGTATCGGTGCGGGCCGAGGTGGCAAACACCGACGGCGCGCTGTTCCCCGGCCAGTTCCTGCGCGTGCGCATCGCGCTGCCGACCGAGGAAGGCGTGATCGCCGTGCCGCAGACCGCGGTGACATCCTCGCTTTACGGCGACACGATCTATGTGATCCGCCCGGGCGAAACGGCGGAAGAGCTGAAGGTGGAACAGGTCTTCGTCAAGCTGGGCCGCCGGTCCGGCGCGCGGATCGAGGTGGTCGAGGGGCTGGCGGCGGGCGATCAGATCGTGACCTCGGGGCAGAACCGGCTTTCGAACGGCGCGAAGGTAAAGATCGACAACTCGGTCGTGCTTGACGCACCCGCGGGCGAATAGGAACAGGCGATGCATTTTTCGGAAATCTTCATCCGCCGCCCGGTCCTGTCGACCGTTCTGGCCGCGCTGATCCTGTTTCTGGGCCTTGCCGCGGCCGTGAACCTGCCGGTGCGGCAATATCCGGAAGTGGAAGAGACGGTGATCACCGTCACCACGATCTACCCGGGCGCCGCGCCCGACCTGATTCAGGGCTTCGTGACCGCGCCCATCGCCTCGGCCGTCTCGACGACCGAGAATATCGACTATGTGACCAGCCAGTCCACGCCCTCGGCCTCGGTCGTGACGGTGCAGATGAAGCTGGGGGCCGACCCCGACATCGCCCTGACCGAGGTGATGTCGAAGGTGCAGCAGGTCCGCGGCCAGTTGCCGCCCGATGCCGAGGACCCGGTGATCGTCAAGGGCACGGGGATGACCTTTGCCCTGATGTATCTGGCCGTCCAGAACCCCAACATGACGCCCGAACAGCTGACCGAGTATCTGGAGCGCGTGGTCAGTCCGCGCGTGACCAATATCGACGGCGTGGCGCAAATGCAGATCATGGGCGCGGCCGAATATGCCATGCGCATCTGGCTGGACCCGCTGCAACTGTCGGCCCGCGGCGTGACGGCGTCAGAGGTGCTGGCGGCGATCCGGTCGTCGAACTTCCTGTCGGCGCCGGGCAAGACCGAGAACGAGTATTTCGTCTACTCGCTGACGCTGGAATCTACCGTGCAGTCGGCCGAAGCGTTCGGCGCCCTGCCGCTGGTGCAGGGGGCGAACGGCGTGGTGCGGCTGCGCGACGTGGCGCGGATCGAACTGGCCTCGGGTTCGACCGATGCCATCGTGACCTTTGCGGGCGAACCCGGCACCTTCATCGGCATCATTCCGGCGCCGGGGGAAAACCAGCTGGATGTGGCGGCGAATGTGCTGGCCGACCTGCCGCGCCTGAACGAAACGCTGCCCGACGGTATGACGATCAAGCTGGTTTACGATTCGACCGAAACCATCGCGGCATCCATCGAAGAGGTGTTCAAGACCATCGCCGAGGCCGTCGCCATCGTGGTGGTGGTGATCCTGCTGTTCCTAGGCTCGCTCCGGTCGGTGGTCATGCCCATCATCACGATTCCACTGTCGCTGGTGGGCGTCTGCGCGGTGATGCTGGCCTTGGGCTATTCGATCAACCTGCTGACGCTACTGGCCATGGTTCTGGCCATCGGTCTGGTGGTCGATGACGCCATCGTCGTGGTGGAGAACATCCACCGCCATATCGACGAAGGCCAGACCCCGGCACGCGCCGCGATCAACGGCATGAAGGAAATCACCGGGCCGGTCGTCGCCATGACGATCACGCTGGCCGCCGTGCTGTCGCCTCTGGCCTTCACCGGCGGTCTGACCGGGTCGCTGTTCACCGAATTCGCGCTGACTCTGGCCGGTTCGGTGGTGATCTCGGGCGTGGTGGCGCTGACCATCACCCCCACCATGTCGGCCCGGCTGTTGAGCCACGATGCGCCGGGGCGGTTCCAGCGCATCGTGGACCGCGTGCTGAACGGGGTGTCGAACTGGTACGAACGCCGGGTGTCGTCTTCGCTGGATTACCGGCCGGTGACGCTGCTGATGGTCGTGTCGCTTCTGGGGGCGACGGGGTTCATGTTCCTGAACACCTCGTCCGAGCTGGCGCCCGAAGAAGATCAGGGCGCGCTTTTCGCCATCCTGAACGGGCCGCGCTATGCCTCGCTGGAATACACCGACGCATTCACGGCCGAGATCGGCAAGCGCACGGCGGACATCGCCGAAGTGCAGACCTCATTCTCGGTGGCGGGGATGGGCGGGGCGGCGAATACCGGCTTCTATATCTGGGCGCTGAAGGACTGGTCGGAACGCAGCCGCAGCCAGTCCGAGATTCAGCAGCAGATTCAGGGCACGCTGGACGGCACGCCCGGCCTGCAGGGCTATGTCTTTGCCCCGCCCTCGCTGCCCGGCGCCGGGGGCGGGTTGCCGATTTCCATGGTGATCCAGTCGATCCACTCGCCCGACCGGGTGGTCGAGATTGCCAATGAAATCACCGCCAAGGCCATGCAAAGCGGCATGTTCATCGTGCTGCAAAGCAGCCTGTCGTTCGACGCGCCGCAGGTCCGCGTGACGATCGACCGCGAACGCGCGGCCGAGCTGGGCGTTTCGGTGGCCGAGATCGGCAACACGCTGGGCCTTCTGGTCGGCGGCGGGGCGGTGGCGCAGTTCGACCGCGATTCGAACAGCTATGACGTGATCATGCAGGTGCCGCGCGAATGGCGCGACAACCCCGAACGGCTGTCGGAATTCTTCGTGCGGTCGGGTTCGGGCAAGATGGTGCCGCTGTCCTCGGTCGTGAAGCTGACGCCGGGCGTCACCGCCGCCTCGATCGAGCAGTTCAACCAGCTGAACGCCGCCACCCTGTCCGGCATGCCGATGATCGGCCTGTCGACCGGCGTCGCGCTGGCCGAACTGGAGCGGATCACGGCCGAGGTGCTGCCCGACGGCTTCTTCATCGACTATTCCGGCCAGTCGCGGCTGGAAAAGACCGAGGGCAACACCATCCTGCTGGCCTTCGGGGCGGCGCTGATCGTGATCTATCTGGTGCTGGCGGCGCAGTTCGAAAGCTTCCGCGACCCGTTCATCATCATGATGTCGGTGCCGCTGTCGATCTTCGGCGCGCTTCTGCCGCTGTATCTGGGTGTCAGCACGCTGAACATCTACACGCAGGTCGGCCTGATCACGCTGATCGGCCTGATCACCAAGCACGGCATCCTGATGGTGGAATTCGCCAACCAGCAGCGGGAAGAGCGCGGATTGTCCCGCCGCGCCGCCATCGTCGCCGCCGCCAAGACCCGCCTGCGGCCGATCCTGATGACGACGGCGGCCATGGCGCTGGCCGTGGTGCCGCTGATCATCGCCGAGGGCGCCGGCGCCGCCGCGCGTCAGGCGATGGGTCTGGTGATCTTCACCGGCCTGCTGGTGGGCACGATGTTCACCCTGTTCGTGGTGCCGATGTTCTACACCCTGATCTCGCGCAGCGATGCGTCCTACGTCCTGCACCGGCGCGAGGTGGAACAGAAGTTCGGGGCACACTGACCAACCGGCGTCCGGCCACAGCGCCGGGCGCCCGTCAGGCCACCAGCCGGCCTTCG
Organism: Paracoccaceae bacterium; assembly: GCA_014859945.1. Taxonomy (GTDB): domain Bacteria; phylum Pseudomonadota; class Alphaproteobacteria; order Rhodobacterales; family Rhodobacteraceae; genus Fuscibacter. Next base: position 16,974 of record JACZKR010000119.1, read on the forward strand.
GGGCCGAAATGGCGCGGAAAGATCAGGCTGGCGCAGGTCAGCACCGTCGCCTGCGCCTCTTCCCGGCCGTAGGGCGCGGTCATCGTCATCATGTCGAGCCAGGTCCCCTCGACCGAGTTGCGCAGGACGCGCGCCACCCGCTGCGGATTGCCGGCATAGCCACCCTCGGCCATCAGCCGGCTGACGATGCCTTCCAGCGTGGCGATATACGTATCGTCGTTGGCGCCGCAGCGTTCCTGATAGATCGGCCGACTTTGCGCCTCGCCCCAGAAGGAGCACCAGGCGGCCAGCCGTTCGGGCGTGCAGATCGCGGGGTGGAAATCGGCACGCAACAGCGCCTCAAGCTGGGCGGCGGGCGCGCTGCCGGCGGCGGCCAGCGCGCCGGTCCAGTTCAGCCGGTATTCTTCGGCCAGAAACAGCAGGGTTTCGGTCAGCAGCCGTTCCTTGCTGGCGAAGTGAAAGTTGGCCAGCCCCTGCGACAGCCCCGCCGCGCGCGTCACCTCGGCCAGCGTCATCCGGGCAAAGCCGCTGCGCGCCAGCGTGCGGATGGTCGCCTCGATCAGTTGCAGGCGGCGGGTGTCGCGCGGCTGCTTGCGCGGGCCGGCCTCGGCCGGAGGCGGCAGGTCATCCGGTGGCATCTTTCCCCCCGCCCGGCACCGGCAGACGCTGCCAGCCATCTAGATATTCAACCCTGTCACAGCCGGCGAAAACCGCAAGCCGCTCTGTCTCGGCCGCAAGCCGCTGAAGGCGGCCCTTGCCCAGCCGCACCCCGGGTTCGGGCCAGAAGGCGCGAACCCGCAGCGCGCCTGCGTCGCGGTGGGCCTTGGCGTCGATCCGGCCGATAAGGCGGTCGCCCTCCAGCACCGGAAAGACGTAATAGCCGAAGATCCGCTGCGGTTCGGGCACGAAAACCTCGATCCGGTAGTAGAAGCCGAACAACCGTTCGGCCCGCGCCCGGTCGCGCAGCGCAGGATCGAAAGGCGACAGGATGCGCAGCCGGTCGGGAACCGGGGGCAGGCCCTCCGCCGCCTCAGCCACGCCCGGCCGCGCGAACGACCGCCGCAGCCGGCCATCGGCGCCTTCGACATCAACCTCAGCCAGAGTGCCGGCCGCCAGACCGGCGCGGCACCAGGCCTTGGCCTCATCCGGCGTGACGGCGTTCCAGTAGGCCTGCAATTCGCCCGAAGCGCCGAAGCCCAACTGGTCCAGCGCGCTGCCGCAGGCCCAGTCCACATGATCTTCGGCCTCAACGGCCGGCAGGCGATGGGCGTCGGGAATCACCCGTTCGGACAAGTCATAGACCTTGCGGAACCCGTCGCGCCGCGCCACGGCCAGTTGCCCGGTGCGCCACAGCCACTCCAGAGCCGTCTTCGAAGGATGCCAGTCCCACCAGCCGCCCTTGCCGCGCTCTTCCCCCTCTCCCACATCGGCCGAGGTGACGGGGCCATCGGCCTCGATCCGCTTCAGGATGGTGTCGAACTGCGCCTCATACCCCTCACGGAACCAGCGGCGCCAGTTGGCATGCAGCCGGCCGGCGTCGCGGGCGAAGCGGTGCTTCCAGTGCGGATAATGCGCAATGGGCAGGATCGAGGCGTCATGCGTCCAATGCTCCCACAACAGCCGGTCGCGTTCGGCCAGCCGCTTCAGCGCTTCGGGCCGGTAGCTTTGCCGGCGCGACCACAGGATCATGTGATGCGCGCGTTCCACGGTGTTGATGCTGTCCACCTGCACAAAGCCGATGCGGTCGATCAGCGCGGCCAGCGCGGCACCCTTGGCCGGGCCGGACGGCGCCTCGGCCAGCGCGTGGCGGTGCAGGAACAGGCGGCGGGCAAGCGGGTTGGTCAGGACGGGCACGGTCATGCCAAAGGCCTAGCAAGGCAAGGCCGGGGCTGTCTACCGAATGTTTATGATTTGTTCATTCGTCTGCGATCATCTGGCTTGATCGACTCGGGCGAAAGGGGGTCCACTGCGGCAAGGGGGACATCAACAGGAAGGAACGCAGAATGTGCAACGCCTGCATCATCGAAGGGGTGAAAGCCCACATGCTGTCGCGCCGGTCGCTGTTCGGGGCGGCTGCGGCGGCCGGGGCAGCCAGCCTTGGCGCCGGGCTGATCACGGCCAAACCGGCCCTGGCGCAGGCCTCGGGCAAGGTGGTTGACCTGACCTATGCCTATGACAGCGATTTTCCTACGTTTGACGGCAAGCCGGGGATCATCTTTGAGCAGGACAAGGTGTTCGACACGGACGGTTATCAGCTTTTCAAGCTGACGATCTTTGAACACACCGGCACCCATATCGACACGCCGCTGCATTTCTCGAAGGACGGCACTTCGGTCGATGCGCTGCCGGTCGAAAATCTGGTGGCGCCGCTGTGCATCATCGACATCACCGCCAAGGCCGCTGACGACGCCAACGCCATGGTCGAGGCGGCCGATATCGAAGCCTGGATCAGCGCGAACGGAGAGATTCCGGCGGGCGCCTGCGTGGCGATGAACTCGGGCTGGACGAAGAAGATGGGCGACCCTTCATGGCGCAACGATGCCGAGGGCAAGCTGGCTTTCCCGGGCTTTGCCAAATCGGCGACCGATCTGTTGATGGAAACCGGCGCGGCGTCGATCGGCGTGGATACGATGTCGCTGGACCCGGGCAATTCCGCCGATTTCGCGGTGCATTACAGCTGGCTGCCTTCGGGCCGGTTCGGGATTGAGGGGCTGGCCAATCTGGATCAGCTTCCGGTCAAGGGGGCGACGGTGTTCATCGGCGCGCCCAAGCATCGCGGCGGCACCGGCGGCCCGACGCGCGTGCTGGCGATGATCTGATGGCGGTCCTGCACCCCCTGAGCGACGAGGAGGTCAGCGCCGAGGCGCTGGCCGTCTTAACCGAAATCCGCGCGGCCCGGCAGACCGATTTCATCAACAACTTCTGGCGGGTGCTGGCGCATGACCCGGCGCTGCTGCGCGCCACATGGGACAGGCTGGCCGTGGTGATGGGGCCGGGCACGCTGGACCCGATGGTGAAAGAGATGATCTACTTGGCGGTTTCGGCGGCCAATGGCTGCAGCTATTGCGTCCATTCCCACACCGCAGCCGCCAGGGCCAAGGGTATGACCGAGGCGCAGCATGGTGAGCTTTTGTCGGTCATCGCCATGGCCAGCCAGACCAATGCGCTGGCCAATGCGCTGCAGATTCCGGTGGATGAGCGGTTTCAGGCGGGCTGAGGTCGGGGCTTAAAGCCCCGCCTCGGCGGCAATCTCGGCCCGGCTCTTGCGGGCGCGTTCGGTGGCCGATTTCAGCTGACCGCAGGCCGCCATGATGTCTTCACCGCGCGGGGTGCGGATGGGGCTGGCGTAACCGGCCTTGTAGATGATGTCGGCAAAGGCCTCGATCCGCTCCCAGTCCGAGCGTTCATAGGGGCTGCCGGGCCATTCGTTGAAGGGGATCAGGTTGATCTTCGCAGGGATGCCGGCGATCAGCTTGACCAGACGGCGCGCATCGGCGTCGCTGTCGTTCACGTCCTTCAGCATGACATATTCAAAGGTGATCCGTTCACTGTTCGACAGGCGCGGATAGTCGCGCAGCGCGCCCAAGAGCGTGGCGATGTTCCAGCGCTTGTTGATCGGCACCAGACGGTCGCGCACCTCATCGGTGGTGGCGTGGAAACTGACGGCCAGCTGGCAGCCGATCTCCTCGGCGCAGCGGGCGATCTCGGGCACGACGCCGCTGGTCGAAAGGGTGATCCGGCGGCGGCCAAGGGCGATGCCCTCATCGTCGCGCACCACCTTCATCGCGTCGCGGACGGCGTCGAAGTTGTAAAGCGGCTCGCCCATGCCCATCAGGACCACGTTCGACACCAGCCGGGTTTCATCCTTGGGCGCGCCGGGCTGGGGCCATTCGTTCAGGTCGTCGCGGGCCAGCATCACCTGCCCCACAATCTCGCCGGCCGTCAGGTTGCGCACCAGCTTTTGCGTGCCGGTGTGGCAGAAGGAACAGGTCAGCGTGCAGCCGACCTGACTTGAGATGCACAGCGTCCCGCGGTTTTCCTCGGGGATATAGACCACCTCCACCTCATGCCCGCCGGCGATGCGCACCAGATACTTGCGGGTGCCGTCGGCCGAGACCTGACGGTTCACAACCTGCGGAATCTCGATGGTGAAATGGGCGTCCAGAAAGGCGCGGTAATCCTTGGCCAGATTGGTCATGGCGCCGAAGTCACGCACGCCCCAGTGATAGACCCACTGCCAGACCTGGCCGAGCCGCATCTTCGCCTGACGTTCGGGCGTGCCGGCGGCGATCAGCGCGGCGCGCAGCTGCTCGCGCGTCAGCCCGATCAGGTTGGTCTTGCCGCCTTCGGGCAGCTTGCGCGGAATGGTCAGAACGTCCTGCGTGACAGGGGCGGCGGGCAGGTTCATGGCAGATCCTTCGGGTTGGCCTTGCGACAGGCGATCTGGCTGCGATGCGGGGGCCATACATGATTCCCCGGCAAAACGAAAGCGCCCCGGCCGGCGGCCGGGGCGCGAAATCTGTCGGCGGTGCTTACTTGCAGCGCGTTTCGGCTTCGGTCATGGCGGCGGTGAAGCCGCGCAGGCTGAAGGTATCCTTGGTCTGGGTGCCCTTGCCCGACCGCGCGGTCAGAACCGCCGAGGCTCCCTTTTTCATGGCCGCCAGCAGCGCCGCGTCGTCTTCCTTGGTGCCCGGCCAGGCCCATTCGCCATCGGTGAACAGCTCAAACGTCGTGCCATCGACGTTGATCGACACCGTCGAGCCGCCCGCGAAGGGGTAGCCGCCGGTGAACGAAACCTCGCCCGCCGCGCCGGGGCGGAAGGTGACGAACAACAGGATGTCACCGCGCCGCACCGAAACCGGCTGGCCATCGCGGCTGTTCACCGTTTCACGCGGCGAAGACACGCCCCAGCATTCCTTGGGGCTTTCTTCGGTAAAGACGCTCCAGTCGGTCTTGGTTGCGACCCGGTTGGTCGAATCCTGCGCCACCGCCGCCTGCGCGGACAACGCAAGAGCAGCTCCGCAAAGCGTGCGCACCATCAGGCTTTTCATCTCGTCACAGCCTCCAAGCTGTCAATGCCTCTCCCGCCGAACGTCCGCTTGGCGCGGCTTTTCCGATGACGCGGGTTTCCTTTGCTCGATAACCCATGGTAACCGGAAAAGGCCATTGCGCGAAAGACCCTTGGGCAACAAATCGCGCACGCGTGACGGGAGGTGTTCATGGCAGGTGCAGTTCCGATGGTGGAATTGTGGCGGGGCGGCTTGCTGGAAAGCACCCATCTTGGCCACGCGGTGATCTGCGATGAGGCGGGTGAGATTGTCGAAGCCTGGGGTGACCCCGGCCGGATCATCTTTCCGCGGTCGTCGTGCAAGATGCTGCAGGCGCTGCCGCTGATCGAAACCGGCGCGGCGGCGGCCCATGGGCTGACCGACCGGCATCTGGCGCTGGCCTGCGCCAGCCATCAGGGCGCGGCGCTGCATGTGGAAATGGCGGGCCGCTGGCTGGCCGATCTGGGGCTGGCGGAACCCGACCTGCGCTGCGGCGCGCATGAACCGCTGGACCGCGCCGAGCGTGACCGCCTGATCGGTGCCCATGATGGCCCGTGCCAGCTGCACAACAACTGTTCGGGCAAACATTCGGGCTTTCTGACGGTGGTGAAGCACCTGAAGGCCGGGCCGGAATATGTGGAACTGGACCATCCCTTGCAGGTGGCGATCAAGGCGGCGTTTGAGGAAGTGACCGACGAAACCTCGGCCGGCTGGGGGATCGACGGCTGTTCGGCGCCGAACTTTGCCGCTTCGGTTCACGGGCTGGCACGGTCGATGGCGGCTTTCGCGGCGGCGCCCGAAGGCGGCACGACCCGGCAGAAGGCGATGCACCGGCTGACCCGGGCGATGGCGGCCCATCCCGAACTGGTCGCGGGCGAAGGCCGCGCCTGCACCGAACTGATGCGCGCCATGGAGGGCCGCGTGGCGATCAAGACCGGCGCCGAAGCGGTGTTCGTCGCCATCATCCCCGAAAAGAAGCTGGGCATCGCGCTGAAGATCGAAGACGGAAACTCGCGCGCATCCGAGGCAGCCATCGTGGCGCTGCTGGCGCGGATCGGGGTGCTGGATGCCGCCCATCCGATGGCGCAGAAGCGTCTTCCGGCGGATCAGCGCAACTGGCGCGGTCTGCATACGGGCGAGTTGCGCCTGTCGGCCGGCTTTGCCTGAGGTCGCAGGCCCCTGCCTGCCGACAGGGGCCCCGACTTCGTAACCAACAGCGGCCGCCCGCTCAGGGGGCACATCACAGGCGCCGTCTCACTTGCTACACCATCAACCTGACGCCCGATCGCGGCGTTCTGCGGGTTCCGGCGTGGAAAGCGCGCGGTGATTTCGCGGCAACTTCGGGGCAGAGTGCCAAAGCGCGCCGGGGGCTTGATTAATGCGGGGCCGGGGGTAAGATTCGGGTCATGACGGTTCAGCCGCCGACACCCTTCCCCCTGTCCGCCCGCCTGCCCGAGCAGGTCAGCTTTGACCGTCATGAGCTTGGGCAGATTCTGGGCCTCTATGGCCGGATGGTGGCCGCCGGCGAATGGCGCGACTACGGGATTGCCGCGCTGCGCGACATGGCGGTGTTTTCGGTCTTCCGCCGCACCGCCGAATACCCGCTGTACCGGATCGAGAAGAAGCCGCGCCTGCGCAACCGTCAGGGCATGTATGCCGTTGTGGGGGCCGACGGGCAGGTGCTGCGGCGCGGGCATGACCTTGCGGCGGTGCTGCGCGTGCTGGAAAAGGTGCGCCCGGTTGAATGATCAGGCCAGCCGCCGGCGATGCGTCACCGGCCGGCCTTCCTGCGCCATGACGCGGGCGATGCAGGCCTCTACCGGTTCATAGGCCACCGACATCGTGTGACCATTGGCATGGATCAGCCGCGCCGGATCGGTGGCCATCGCCACATGGCCCTTCCAGAACAGAAGGTCGCCGCGTTGCAGGGGCGCAGCTTCGGGCAGTTCGTCGCCCGCGCTTTCCTGAAGGTCGCTGTCACCCGGCAGGCCGATGCCGCAGGCGGCATGGGCCAGTTGCACCAGACCGGAACAATCCAGCCCCGCCCGGCTGTTGCCCCCCCAAAGGTAGGGCGTGCCCAGAAGTCCCTCGGCCACCGTCACCGGATCGTCCAGCCAGTCACCCAGGGGGCGCAGGTGGCTGGCGGGCACGAAACCCTGCGAGGTTTCGGCCCATTTGCCGCTGGCCGACAGCACCGACAGCCGGCAGCCCAGAGACAGGGCCGACAGTTCCGGCGCCTGCACCCGCGGTTCGGGGTAAAGATGCGTCGCGGGGCTGGCCACCCAATGGGTCGGCTGCGGCGTATCAGCCAGCGCGGATTCTTCCAGCCAGCCGCAATAGCCGTCCTTCACCGCGAAACCAAAGGCATGGCCCTGATCGCGGTCGATCACGGTAAAGCTTTCGCCCAGAAGCAACTGCCGTTCCCGCGCATCACCCGGCGCGCGCCGCAGATCGGCCAGCGGCACGGTCAGCCGCAGGGTCTGCCCTTCGGTGAACAGGGGCGAATCGATGCGGCCGCGCAATGAGGTATGGGCGGCGCGGGTCGTGGCGGGGGTCAGGCGGCGGTCCATCCGGGGTTCCTTCCGCGATCAGAGGTCCAGCATCGCCGGCAGCGCGCCCAGAATGGCACGCGCCC
>JACZKR010000120.1 GCA_014859945.1 Paracoccaceae bacterium
CAGCGACAGCCCGCCCGAAGCGGCGGCGGACCGGCCCGAACGGATGAGCCAGGCGCTGCGCCGCCTGACACAGGGTGATGAGGGCGCCCGCGTCTCGATCCGCGATCTGTTCCACCGCATCGGCGACCGGGCGCATTACGCCCTTCTGATCGTCTTTGCCCTGCCCAACACCCTGCCCGGCATTCCCGGCACCTCGGCGGTGCTGGGGGTGCCGCTCTTGTATCTGACGCTGCAACTGGCGCTGGGGCGCGACCCCTGGCTGCCGGGCTTCATCGCCAACCGTTCGGTCGCGCGCGAATCGCTGGCGCTGGTGCTGGAGCGCGGGTTGCCGTGGATCGAACGGGGGGAGCGTTACCTGCACCCCCGCCTGACTGGGCTGACCGGCAAGCGGGTGGAACGCGCCATCGGCATCCTGTCGGTGGTGCTGGCGCTGGCGATCATGCTGCCCATCCCCTTCGGCAACATGATGCCGGCGCTGGCGATCATCTTCTTCGCGCTGGGGCTGATGGAGCGTGACGGCGCCTGGGTGATCGGCGGCCTTGCCATGGCCGTGGTGGCGCTGGCGGTGGTGGTCTTTGTGCTGTGGGCGGTGATCAAGAGCACGCTTTTCGTGCTGCTGGGCGCATTTGGCGTGGGGGGATAAGGGCCGCCGTTCCGCCGGCCGGATCATCCGGCTAGGCGGACGGGTGGGGCGGGTATAGGCTGCGGTGACTATTCACTTGAAAGGGATTCGACATGCGCAAGTTTCTGCTTGGCTGCACCGCCTCGGCCGCCCTTCTGGGCGGCGCCGCCCATGCCGGCGGCATGCCGGAACCGGTGATGGAGCCCGAGGTGGTCGAGGCCGCCACCTCATCCTCCTCCGGCGGGGTGATCGTGCCGCTGCTGCTGCTTCTGGTGATTGCCGCCGCCGTCGCCAGTTCGGGCGGGGATGAGCCGCAGGTCAGCGACCGCCGGCTGAAGACCGATGTCCAGTGGACCGGCATGGCGCCGAACGGCCTGCCGCTCTACCGTTTCCGCTACCGGGGCAGCAAGGCGGTCTTTGAAGGCGTGATGGCGCAGGATGTGGCCAATCTGCGGCCCGATGCGCTGGTGCGCGGCGAAGGCGGGCTGATGGCGGTGGATTACGGCCGCCTTGGCCTGCAGATGAAGCGCGTCGCCTGAACGGCAAGGGGCGCCCCGTCGGGGGCGCCGCCTGACGGGCCTCAGCCGACCCGGTAGTTCGGGCTTTCGCGGGTGATCTGCACGTCATGGACGTGGCTTTCCTTCAGCCCCGCCCCGGTGATCTTCACGAACTGGCAGTTCTGCCGCATCTCGGCCACGGTGCGGTTGCCGGTATAGCCCATCGCCGCCCGCAACCCGCCGACCATCTGGTGAATCACCTGCGCCGCCGTGCCCTTGTAGGGCACCTGACCTTCGATGCCTTCGGGCACCAGCTTGTCGCTGGCGGCATCCTTCTGGAAGTAGCGGTCGGCACTGCCCCGCGCCATGGCGCCAAGGCTGCCCATGCCGCGATAGGATTTGTAGGACCGCCCGTTCCACAGGATCAGTTCACCCGGGCTTTCATCGGTGCCCGCGATGGCGCTGCCCACCATGGCGCAGCTGGCGCCCGCCGCGATGGCCTTGGCGAAATCGCCGGAATACTTGATGCCGCCGTCGGCGATCACCGGAATATCCCCCGCCGCACGGGCCGAATCCATGATCGCGGTCAGCTGCGGCACGCCGACGCCCGCGACGATCCGTGTGGTGCAGATCGACCCCGGGCCGATCCCCACCTTCACCGCATCCGCCCCGGCGCCGATCAGGGCGCGGGTCGCCTCGGCGGTGGCCACGTTGCCGGCCACCACCTGGACGGTGTTCGACAGCTTCTTGATGCGTTCGACCGCCTTCGCCACGCCCTCGCTGTGGCCATGCGCGGTGTCGATCACCACCATGTCCACGCCGGCGTCGATCAGCGCCTGGCTCCGCTCGAACCCGGCATCCCCCACGGTCGAGGCCGCGGCAACCCGCAGGCGCCCCATCTCATCCTTGCAGGCATTGGGGTTCAAGACCGATTTCTCGGTATCCTTCAGCGTCAGAAGCCCCGTCAGCTTGCCCGCGCCATCGGTGACCAGAAGCTTCTCGATCCGCCGCGCCTTCATCAGGCTGATGGCCTGCGCGCGGTCCACCGGCTCTTTCAGCACGGCCAGGTTTTCCGAGGTCATCATCACCGAAACCGGAGTGCGGTCATCGCTGGCAAAACGCATGTCGCGGTTGGTCACGATGCCCATGACGCGGCCCGCAGCATCGACCACCGGAAAGCCGGTGATGTTGTAGCGCTCCATCAGCTCCTTGGCATCGGCCAGCGTCTGATCGGCGCGCAGGGTGACGGGCGCATAGACCACGCCCGATTCGAAGCGTTTCACCCGCCGCACCTCTCGCGCCTGCGCCTCGGTGTCCAGGTTGCGGTGGATCACGCCGATGCCGCCAGCCTGCGCCATGGCAATCGCCATCCGCGCTTCGGTCACCGTGTCCATCGCCGATGACAGAAGCGGGATGTTCATGCGGATCGCCTTCGTCACGAAGGTCGAAGTGTCGGCGTCGGACGGCAGCACGCTGGAAGCGGCCGGCACCAGAAGCACGTCGTCAAAGGTAAGTGCCTCGCGAATCTCCATCAGAGCCTCCATCTGGTCAGGGCGGGGAGTGTTCGTTTGACGCCCCCCTGTTTCACCGAAAGGGGCGAAGCGCAAGGGGCAATCCGCCTCTTGCGGCCGGCCCCCGCCCTGCGCAGAGTGCGCCCGCCGGAACGGAGGGCAGGATGCGCGTCGCGATCGTCGAGAATACCCGGGTCACCCATCACGGCCAGATCGGCGTGGCGCTGCATGAGGCGGCGGCCCGGATCGGGCTTTACCGTCCCTGGGCCGATGGCGTGCTGCCCGACATGGCCGAATATGACGCGCTCGTGGTCTTCGGAGGCGAGCAGTCGGCGCTGGCCGATGCCAGCCACCCCTACCTGCCCGATCTGGCGGCGCGGATGGCGCGGACGGCGGCCGACGGTAAGGCGGTGATGGGGGTCTGTCTGGGCAGCCAGCTTCTGGCGCGGGGGCTGGGGGCCGAGAACCGGCTGGGCATCGCGCCCGAGTTCGGCTGGTGCGAGGTGGCGCTGACCGAAGCGGGCCGTGCCGATCCGGTGCTGGGCGCCCGGGGGGCGGCCTTTCCGATCTTCCAGTGGCATTCCGACACCTTCACCCTGCCCCCCGGCGCGACCCGGCTGGCGGGGTCCGCGGTGGCCGAGGTGCAGGGCTTCCGTTACGGCCGTGCGGGCTATGCGATGCAGTTCCATTTTGAGGCAAGCCGCGCCGTGGCGACCGACTGGAAGCGCAGCTTCCCCGAAGTGATCGACCGCCTCGCCCCCGGCTGGCGCGACCGGTTTGAGGCCGAAGCCGCCGGCCCCGGCGCCGCCGCCGACACCCACGGCCTCGCCATCGCCCGCAACTGGGTGGCACTGATCGAGGGGTAGGACGCGCGGTGCGTGTGAACACGCACCCTACGGCCGCCACACCCCCGTCCGGGCGGGAAAAGGCGAGGCACCGCCTCGCCCCGCCCGCTGGCGCGGGTTCAACCGGAAGCGGTCCGGCACGAGCCACCAGAGGCCAGCGCCCGACCCGGCGGGCGAGAAGCGCCCGCCGATGGCGGGG
>JACZKR010000121.1 GCA_014859945.1 Paracoccaceae bacterium
ATTTCATCCTGCGCAGCTTCAAGATCGCCGCCCCGGTGGCCGACGAGACCCCGGAAAGCACCGCCGAAGCGCAGGGCTGAACGGCCAAGGGCGATAACCCGCCTCTCTTCCTGCCCGGGAATCAAGCGCGTCAGCGCGCCCGGGCAATGCCCGACCGCCCCCTCGGGCGGGCATTCTGCAACGTCTCAAGACGCGCGGCGTGGGAAGTCCTTGAACCATAAACCAAGGGGTTCCACCGTCGGCCGCCCACCCGGCGGCCGGGCATCGCCCTACCGTGGCACCTTCGCCATCAGGGCGGCCTGACAGGGGCAAAGGAAAGGCCGCGCCCAAGGGCGCGGCCTTCGTCATTTCAGAACCGGCAGCGGCTTATTGCAGCGCCAGATCGGTGATCGCATGGGTCCAGGCGCCTTCCGGGGCCTTGGTGATCACCGGGTCGGAACCGCCCGACATCAGCGCCGCAACGGTGCGGTCATAGTCGGCCGGGTCCAGCGCGCCGTTCGATCCGGCGGTCAGCTTGGCAATCTCGCCCATCATCCGCTTCTGATGCAGTTCGGTCTGGGCGCCGGTGGCGTCATTGTCCAGCACGATCATCGCGGCTTCGTCCGGGTTGGCTTCGGCGTATTTCCAGCCCTTCATCGAAGCGCGGACGAACTTCACCATCTTCTCGGCAAAGGCGGGATCGGCCAGCTTGTCTTCCATGACATAAAGGCCGTCTTCCAGCGTGGCGACGCCTTCATCTTCATACTTGAAGACCACCAGATCCTCGGGCGCCACGCCCGCGTCGATCACCTGCCAGTATTCATTGTAGGTCATGGTCGAGACGCAGGCCGCCTGCTTCTGCAGCAGCGGATCGACGTTGAAGCCCTGCTTCAGCACCGTCACGCCGCCGGCCGAACCGTCGGTCTTCAGGCCCAGCTTGTTCATCCAGTTCAGGAACGGATATTCGTTGCCGCCGAACCAGACGCCCAGCGTCTTGTCGGCGAAATCGGCGGGGCTCGCCACGCCCGATTCCTTCAGGCAGGTCAGCATCATGCCCGAGGATTTGAACGGCTGGGCGATGTTCACCAGCGCCAGCCCCTTTTCGCGCGCCGCAAGGGCCGAGGGCATCCAGTCGATCACCACATCGGCACCGCCGCCGGCGATGACCTGGGTCGGCGCCACGTCGGGGCCGCCGGGCAGGATGGTGACGTTCAGGCCCTCTTCTTCATAGAACCCCTTGGCCTGGGCAACGTAATAGCCCGCGAACTGGGCCTGGGTGACCCATTTCAGCTGCAGCGTCACGTCATCCGCTGCCTGGGCCGCCCCGCCCGCCATCAGGGCAAGCATCGCGCCGGTCAGTAGCTTCTTCATTCCAACCTCCATGTTGCGGCCCGCTTCCCGGGCCTTCGTTAATGCCGTTGCGAGGGGTGCCAGAAGGTCACCCCGCGTTCGATCAGCGCGACCAGCCCGTAAAAGGCCGATCCCGCCAGCGCCGCCACCGCGATCTCGGCCCAGATCATGTCCAGCGCCAGCTGGCCGATCGAGGCGTTGATGCGGAACCCCATGCCCACGATGGGGCTGCCGAAGAACTCTGCCACGATGGCCCCGATCAGGGCGAGCGTCGAGGCAATCTTCAGCCCGTTGAAGATGAAAGGCATCGCGGCCGGAAGCCGCAGCTTGAACAGCCCCTGCCAGTAGCTGGCCGACCAGGTGGCCATCAGGTCGCGCTGCATCCGGTCAGACGCCGCAAGGCCGGCGACGGTGTTCACCAGCACCGGGAAGAACACCATCACCACGACGACCGCCGCCTTCGACTGCCAGTCGAAGCCGAACCACATCACCATGATCGGCGCGATGCCGACGATGGGCAGGGCCGCCACGAAATTGCCCACCGGCAAGAGGCCGCGCTGCAGGAAAGGGCTGCGGTCGATGGCGATGGCGGTCAGCACCGCCGCGCCGCAGCCGATCAGATAGCCCAGAAGCGCACCCTTCACCGCCGTCTGCAGGAAATCGGCCCAGAGCGTGGGCAGGCTGACCGCGATGCGCGCGGCCACCGCCGAGGGCGGCGGCAGGATGACGGGTGACACGCCAAGGCCGCGCACCATTCCCTCCCACACCACCAGCACGGTGATGCCGAAGATCGCCGGCACCAGAAGCCGCCCGGCGCGGCTGCGGGTGACGGCGCTTTGCGCCAGCCCCACGTTCAGGACCCAGGCCCCCGCCCAGAACATCAGCGACAGAACGACCAGTGTCATCGCGCCATCCCCATCCGCTTCAGCGCCCCGCGCTCGGCCACCCCGATCAGCGCGACAAGGCCCGCCGCCACGATGGCCGCCGCAAAGAGCGCCGCCCAGATCTGCACCGTCTGGCCATAATAGCTGCCCGACAACAGCCGCGCCCCCAGCCCCGCCACCGCGCCGGTGGGCAATTCGCCCACGATGGCGCCGACAAGGCTGGCTGCGATCCCGACCTTCAGCGAGGCGAAGAGGTACGGCACCGAGGCCGGCAGACGCAGCTTCCAGAAGGCCGCCGCATCACCGGCATTGTAGGTCTTCAGAAGGTCCAGCTGCATCTGGTCGGGGCTGCGCAACCCCTTCACCATGCCGACCACCACCGGGAAGAACGACAGATAGGCCGAGATGATCGCCTTGGGCACCAGCCCCTGCAACCCGACCGAGTTCAGCACGACAATGATCATCGGCGCGATGGCCAGAATGGGAATGGTCTGGCTGGCAATCGCCCAGGGCATCACCGACAGGTCCATCGCCCGGTTGTGGATGATGCCCACCGCCAGCACCACGCCCAGCACCGTGCCCATGGCAAAGCCCAGAAGCGTGGCCGACACGGTGATCCAGCCATGATAGATCAGGCTGCGCTTTGAGGTCACCGCCATGCCCACGGTCGATTTCCACAGTTCCGCCGCCACCTGATGCGGCGCGGGCAGCACCGGGCGTTCCTGATTGATCGTGGCGGTGATCAGACCGCCAAGGCCCGGAGGTTCCACCCCCGCGCGGCTGGCCTGATCGTAAACCCAGGCCCGGTTCATCCCCACCGCCGCCACATACCATAGCGCGACGATCACCAGGACCACGGTCAGGACGGGAAGGATGCGGTTCATTCCGCGCCCTCCCAGGTCCAGGTGGGCATCAGGCTCAGCGCCTCGCCGCTGATCTCATCCTTCACCTCAACGCCGACGCCATAGGTTTCGGGCCGGTCTTCGGCGCTGCCGCGGAACTTCAGCCGTACGTTCAGCGCCACCGTTTCCCCGCCCCCGACCCTGGCATCCAGACAGGTGCCTTCGGTTCCGGGGCTGTCTTCGTTGTCGGCATTGGTGAAGTAAAGCGTGCAGTGCAGCCGCAGCTGCACCGCCGGCCGGTCGGCGGCGCGGCTGACGGTCAGCCGCACCGAAACCACCTCACCCGGGGCCACGCGGTCGGCCGGGCTGCCGTCGGCCTTCAGCAGTTCGGCGGTCACATGGACCAGATCGCCCAGGCCGCCGCCCTGCACCGGCGCCGCCGGATGATCGCCCAGGCCATAGGCATCGCCATAGGTCTCGGCCGCCGCAGGTGCGGCCAGAGCCGCGAAAAGAACCAGCGCCAGCGCCCTCATTTCGGTTTCTTCCTTGCGTCCTTGCCCTTGGAAAGGCCCCATTCGTTCACGCGGTGGTGGTTGCGCTTCAGCCAGACCCAGTCGGCCCAAAGCGCCGCGCAGGTCACCACGACGAAGATCACCGGCATCGACTGCACCAGCGCCCCGCCGCCGTCGCGCAGCCGGCCATAGGCCGCCAGCGCTACCAGCCCGAGGACGACCGACAACAGCAGCGCCCGGATGCGCCAGGCGCGGGGCAGCCAGGGGGGCAGCGCGTCAGTCATCGGCATGCCCCGCCCGCAGCCCCTCGCGCACGCGGTGGGCGATTTCGATGAATTCCCGGCTGTCGCGGATGTCCAGCGGGCGCTCTTTCGGCAAGGGCGAGTCGATCACATCGGTGATCCGGCCCGGACGGGGCGACATCACCACGATCTTGGTCGAAAGATAGACCGCCTCGGGGATGGAATGGGTGACAAAGCCGATGGTCTTGCCGGTGCGGTCCCACAGCTTCAGCAGTTCCTCGTTCAGCCGGTCACGGACGATCTCATCCAGCGCGCCGAAGGGTTCGTCCATCAAGAGGATATCGGCGTCAAAGGCCAGCGCGCGGGCGATACTGGCGCGCTGCTGCATGCCGCCCGAAAGCTGCCAGGGGAATTTCTTCCCGAAGCCCTTCAGCTCGACCAGATCCAGCACCCGTTCGGTGCGTTCTTCCTGTTCGGCGCGCGAAAATCCCATGATCTCCAGCGGCAGGCGGATGTTGCCGGCAATCGTCCGCCAGGGGTAAAGCCCCGCCGCCTGAAACACATAGCCATAGGCCCGCTTCTGCCGCGCCTCATCCGGCGTCATCCCGTTCACCCGCAGCGTGCCGCCGGTCGGATGCTCCAGCGCCGCGATCGACCGCAGGAAGGTGGTCTTGCCGCAGCCCGAAGGCCCGATGAAGGACACGAATTCGCCCTTGCCGATGGTCAGGTTCACGTCTTTCAGCGCGTGAACCGGGCCGTCGGCGGTCTGGAACACCAGATTGAGGGCCTTTGCCTCGATCACAGGCTGGCTGGGGGGCTGGCTCACGCTTGGACTGCCTTTCGGGATGGATGGATTGTCATGCGCCGGTCATGGCGGCGTTGCAGGCGCCGGTCAGGATGGGCGCGGGCCGTCCCGGCCTGCCCCCCCGGATGGAGAGAAGCCATGCCCCTGACCGAAGACACCCTGCACGCCGAAGACACGCTGGCCGAACTGGCCGAGGACGAAGCCGAGACCGAAGACGAGGCCTTTGAAGGCAACGATGAGGACGACGACGGCGACGAGATGGACGAAGACGAGGCCGAGGGCGATGAGGCCGAAGGCGACGAGACGGACGAAGACGAAGAGGCCGACGAAGAGGAACAGGCGTAGTCCGCCGCCGCCGCAGGGCCCTTGCCCCGGGGCACGGGCCCTGCCACCCTTGCGGCAAACCCACCGCAAAGGACAGATTCATGGCCGAATGCCGCAAACTCCGCCCCGGCGCCACGACCTATGACGGCAAGCAGGGATTCAGCTATTTCGAAGGCATCGCGCGGGAAACCACAGGGGCGCAGGCGATCTGCATGCACCTTCTGACCATCCCGCCCGGCGGCCGCGCCAAGGCGCACAAACACGCCACCCACGAAACCGCGATCTTCATGACCGAAGGCGTGACGGTGATGTACTGGGGCGAGCGGCTGGAAAACCGGATGGAGGTTGCCGCCGGCGACCTGCTTTATATCCCCGCCGACATGCCGCATCTGCCCTTCAACCCCGGCCCCGGCCCGGCATCCGCCGTGATCGCCCGCACCGATCCGCATGAACAGGAAAGCGTGGTCCTCATGCCGGAACTGGAGGCGCTGGTGCCGCTTTGACAGGCCGCGCCCCGCGCGCCTGTCACGCCCCTGTTGCACCGGACGGGCAGACTGCCGCCCGTCCCGCCCTGCAGGAGCGTCCCGATGCCCACGACCCCCGCCTTCGCCCCGACCGCCGCCGATCTGGCCGAGTTCTACTTCGACCCCGTCGGCGCCGCCCATGCCGATGATGACGCAGCCCCCCCCCCCGCGCAGCCCGAACCCGCCGCCGAAGCGGGTCCGCAGGGCTGAACCGGGGGCCGGGTGGCGCGTCATCACACCCCCGTCGCCGGAATGCCGGTGCGCGTCACCGGGCGCGGCGCGGTCAACTCTTTCCACGCGGTCAGCGCGCGGTTGACCGCCGGCCGCGCCTCGCGGCCGACGAACCGGCCCCAGCCCTCCTGCGCCGCAACCTTGCCCTCGGTCACCGCCACGCGGCCCCGCGTCAGGGTATAGCGCGGCAGGCCCTTCACCTTCTGGCCTTCGAAGACGTTGTAATCAATCGCCGATTGCTGGCTGGCGGCCGAGATGGTCTTCTCCGCCGCCGGATCCCAGACCACCAGATCGGCATCCGCGCCCACCAGAACCGCGCCCTTCCGGGGATAAAGGTTCAGGATCTTGGCGATATTGGTCGAGGTCACCGCGACAAACTCATTCGGCGTCAGCCGCCCGGTGCCCACGCCGTGGGTCCAGAGCATCGGCAGCCGGTCCTCAAGCCCGCCGGTGCCATTGGGGATCTGCGCGAAGGACTTCAGGCCAAACCGCTTCTGTTCAGTGGTAAAAGCGCAATGGTCGGTCGCCACGCAAGACAGAGACCCCGATTGCAGCCCGGCCCAAAGGCTTGCCTGATGCGACTTGTCGCGGAAGGGCGGGCTCATCACCCGGCGGGCGGCATGGTCCCAGTCGGGGTGGAAATACTCGCTTTCATCCAGCGTCAGATGCTGGATCAGCGGCTCGCCCCACACCCGCTTTCCCGCCTGCCGCGCCCGGCGGATCGCCTCATGCGCCTCTTCACACGAGGTATGGACGACATACAGAGGCACCCCCGCCATATCGGCGATCATGATGGCGCGGTTCGTCGCCTCCCCCTCGACCTGCGGGGGCCGGGAATAGGCATGGGCCTCGGGTCCGGTATTGCCCTCGGCGATCAGCTTGGCCGTCAGTTCAGCCACCACGTCGCCGTTCTCGGCATGCACCATGGCGAGGCCGCCTAGATCGCCCACCCGGCGGAAGCTGTGGAACAACTCGTCGTCGTTCACCATCAGCGCGCCCTTGTAGGCCATGAAATGCTTGAAGCTGGTGATCCCGGCCTTGACCGAGGCTTCCATGTCGTCAAACACCTTCTGGCCCCACCAGGTGACCGCCATGTGGTAGGAATAATCGCAATGCGCCCGGCCCGATTTGTTGTGCCACATCTGGGCCGCATCCATCAGCCCCTGCCCCTGCCCCGGCAGCACGAAATCCACCACCATCGTGGTGCCGCCCGCCAGCGCCGCCCGGGTGCCGGATTCGAAATCATCGGCCGAATAGGTGCCCATGAAGGGCATCTCCAGATGGGTATGCGGGTCGATCCCCCCCGGCATGATGTAACAGCCCGTGGCATCCAGCACCGTGTCGCCCGACAGCCCCGGCCCGATGGCAGTAATCACCCCGCCCTCGACCAGCACATCCGCGACATAGCTCAGATCGGCGGTGACGACGGTGCCTCCGCGGATAACCGTGCTGCTCATGACTCCACCCTCCATTTCATCTGTCCATAAATATCCCGGGGGCGCGGGGGCTGGCCCCCGCTCCGCCGCCGGCCAGAGGCGCCACCTCTCATGCCGCGTCCCTTTCCTCGTCGCCGTCATCCTCGGGCAGGTCTTCCACCGCCACCGGGCGCAGGCGTTGTTCGGTCTCGGCCGACAGCCGCGCCACGGCCGCCGCGCGGGCTTCGGGCGTCAGGTCGGGCCAGTCGGGGGTGGTCGCGGGCAGGAAGCCCGCCGCGCCCAGCGCCGCCCGCATCGCCGGGCGCGACGGCTCCAGATAGACCAGATTGGGATTGCGCGCCTTTTTCGGCGCGTGGACCGAGGTGATGTCGGTCAGCCGCAGCGGAGCGGTGCCCAGAAAGGCCTGCAGGCTGTCGCAGATATGGCCGAAGGTCGGGCTGCGGCGGCGCTGGATCACCGCCACCTGACAGCCCTCGGGCGCGGCGAAGGACAGAAGGTGCAACGGGCTGCCCTCGGTCGCCACGACATGGCTTGCGGCGCGGAACATCGCCACCTGCGCGGCCAGCGGGTGATCTTCGGGGCGCAGGATCTCATATCCGGCGGCGGCGAACAGCGCCTCAAGCCCCGGCTCGTCCAGCACCATGCCGCGCCGGGCCGGCTGGCCGGAACGGGTGATGTAAAACCGCCGGCCCGCCCCATCGGGTTCCACCGCCGCCAGCCGGTCGCGCAGAAAGGCCCGCGCCTCGGGCCGGCCGTTCAGCAGCTCACCCGAGCCCAGCCCCTGCTCGGCCACCACCAGCCGGGCGACGGCGGCGGGTTCGCTCAGCACCGTGACCATCGGCAGGTCCAGAAGCCCCGCCAGCTGCGCAAAGGCGCGCTGCACCTGCCGGGCCTTGTCGAAGGGCCGCGCGAAAAAGACGATGCCCGTGACCTTCTCCACCTCGTCCAGTGCCCAAAGCCGCCCGGTCGCCTCGCACAGCATATGGCCGAAATGGCCCGAGATCACGCCGCCGAAGGCCCATGTCCCCTCCAGCCGGAAGGCCGGCGGCACGGGCGCATCGGGCAGCGCCGTCACCGGCACGC
>JACZKR010000122.1 GCA_014859945.1 Paracoccaceae bacterium
GGCGGGGCTGCGGGCTGCCCGCCCGCGCCCTTCTACCTGCGCGGCGCCGATGCGGCCCCGCCGTCCGACCCGCCGCCGGTGATCCTGCCATGACGCCCGAGGCGATGGCGGCGCTGCACGGCCAATGCTTCACCACCCCGCGCCCGTGGACGGCGGCCGAGGTTGCGGGGCTGCTGGCCGATCCGCATGTCTTCGCGCTGCAGGTCCCGCAAGGCTTTCTGATGGGCCGGGTCGTGGCCGGCGAAGCCGAGCTTCTGACGCTGGCCGTCGATCCCGCGGCCCGGCGGCAGGGCACGGGACGGCAGCTTGTTGCCGGGTTTCTGGCCGAGGCCGCCCGGCGCGGCGGCGAATCAGCCTTTCTGGAGGTGGCCTTCGGCAATGCCGCCGCCCGGGCGCTTTACGCCGCAGCGGGCTTCACCCCGGCGGGAACGCGGCGCGGCTATTACCACCGGCCGGATGGCAGCCGCGAAGATGCTCTGATTCTGGTCCGGGCAATTGAAATACCTTCGTAATACCAATTTTTGACCGGAAGCCAAAATTTCACCGCCGCCCCCGCCCCCCCGGTGCGGCCGCGAGATTCCTGTTGACCGTCCGGACAGGTTCTGACCTGAATTGCGGACGAACCCGCTGCGGCGGCCCCTCAGGGGGCCGGGACAGGCGGGCAACAAGTTGGTAACCGGGAGAAAATCATGACCCTGATGAAACACCTGATGGGTGCCGCGGCAACGTTGGCGCTGACCGCTGGCGTGGCTGCGGCCGAGCCTGCCATCATCTTCGACCTTGGCGGCAAGTTCGACAAATCCTTCAACGAGGCCGCCTTCAACGGCGCCGAGCGTTGGGCCAAGGAAACCGGCGGCACCTACAAAGAGCTTGAGATGCAGTCGGAAGCCCAGCGTGAACAGGCGCTGCGCCGTCTGGCCGAAGCCGGCGCCAACCCTGTCGTCATGACCGGCTTCGCCTTTGGCGACGTGCTGTCGAAGGTCGCCCCCGACTTCCCCGAGACGAAATTCGCCATCATCGACATGGTCGTCGAACAGCCCAACGTGAAATCGGTGGTCTTCAACGAACATGAAGGCAGCTACCTGGTCGGCATGATGGCCGCGCTGGCCTCAAAGACCGGCACGGTCGGCTTCATCGGCGGCATGGACATTCCGCTGATCCGCAAGTTCGGCTGCGGCTACGCCCAGGGTGTGAAAGCGGTGAACCCCGACGCGACCGTCGTTCTGAACATGACCGGCACGACCCCGGCGGCGTGGAACGACCCGGTGAAGGGCGCAGAACTGGCCAAGGGCCAGAAGGCGCAGGGCGCGGATGTGATCTATGCAGCTGCGGGCGGCACCGGCGTTGGCGTGCTGCAGGCGGCGGCCGACGAAGGCATCCTGTCGATCGGCGTCGATTCGAACCAGAACTACATGCACCCAGGCAAGGTTCTGACCTCGATGCTGAAGCGCGTGGACAACGCCGTTTACGAAGCCTTCAAGGAAGGCGAAGCGCTGACCCCGGGCATCAATGTCATGGGTCTGGCCAATGACGGCGTGGGCTATGCGATGGACGAAAACAACGCGCCGCTCGTGACGCCGGAAATGCAGGCCACCGTCGATGCGGCGGCCGAGAAGATCAAGTCGGGCGAAATCGTCGTGCATGACTACATGGCCGACAACACCTGCCCGGCGGCAACGTTCTGATGGCCGATCAGGCCGAAAAGGGGCGGCAGGCAACTGCCGCCCCCTCCCCCTATGCGATCGAACTGAAAGGCATCTCGAAGGCTTTCGGTCCGGTGCAGGCCAACCGCGACATCAACATCGCGGTGCCGCGCGGCACGATACACGGCATCATCGGCGAAAACGGCGCAGGCAAGTCCACGCTGATGTCGATCCTCTACGGCTTCTACAAGGCCGACGCCGGCCAGATTCTGATCAACGGCACGGTCACCCCCATTCCCGACAGCCAGAGCGCCATCCGCGCCGGCATTGGCATGGTTTTCCAGCATTTCAAGCTGGTGCAGAATTTCACGGTGCTGGAGAATGTCATCCTTGGTGCCGAAGACGGGTTTCAGCTGTCCACTTCGCTGTCCAAGGCGCGCAAGGCGCTGGAGGCGCTCAGCCGCGACTATGAACTTGACGTCGATCCCGATGCGCTGATCGAGGATCTGTCGGTCGGCCACCAGCAGCGCGTGGAAATCCTCAAGGCCCTCTATCGTCAGGCCGAGATCCTGATTCTGGATGAACCCACCGGCGTTCTGACCCCCGCCGAGGCCGATCACCTGTTCCGCATCCTCAAGGGGCTGAAGGAACAGGGAAAGACCATCATCCTGATCACCCACAAGCTGCGCGAAATCATGGAGGCCACCGACAACGTCAGCGTCATGCGGCGCGGCACCATGGTGGATACCGTCAAAACCGCCGAAACCAGCCCCGAACAGTTGGCCGAATTGATGGTCGGCCGCAAGGTTCTGCTGGAGGTCGAGAAAAAACCCGCCGCCCCCGGCCGCACCATCCTGAAGGTCGAAGACCTGCGGGTGAAGGACGAACACGGGGTCGAACGGCTGAAGGGCGTCAGCTTTGAAATCCGCACGGGCGAGATTCTGGGCATCGCCGGCGTCGCCGGCAACGGCCAGTCGGAGCTTCTAGCGGCCCTTGGCGGCATGGCCAAGGCCACCGGCCGGATCGAGATGAACGGCGCCGCCCTGCCCGTTGCGGGCCGCGGCGCCGACGGGCAAAGCCGCCGCACCGCCGGCATCGCCCATGTGCCCGAAGACCGCCACCATTACGGCCTGATCCTCGATTTCTCGGCCTGGGAAAACGTGGCCTTCGGCTATCACAACGACCCGAAATATCAGAAGAACGCCCTCTTCATGGACAACGCCGCGCTGCGTGCCGATACCGAAGCGAAGATGGCCACTTTCGACGTGCGTCCGCCGATCCCGGCCCTGGCCGCCAAGAATTTCTCGGGCGGCAACCAGCAGAAGATCGTCGTCGCCCGTGAAATCGAACGGAACCCCGAGCTGTTGCTGGTGGGCCAGCCCACCCGCGGGGTGGACATCGGCGCGATCGAGTTCATCCACAAGCAGATCGTGGCCTTGCGCGATCAGGGCAAGGCAATCCTGCTGGTCTCGGTCGAACTGGATGAGATCATGAGCCTTTCTGACCGCATCGCCGTGATGTTCGACGGACAGATCATGGGGTTCCGCGACCCTGAGACCACCAATGAACGCGAGCTTGGCCTTCTGATGGCCGGGATGAGCGGGGAGGCCGCCTGACATGGAACGCTTGCCCAGATGGGCCGATCTTATGCTGGTGCCGCTGATCTCGCTGGCGCTGGCGGCGATCATTTCCGCCATCGTCATCGTCGCCATCGGGCAGGACCCGCTTGAGGCGCTGAACACCATGGTCACAGGCGCGGTCGGCTCCGCCTATGGCTGGGGCTACACGCTTTATTACACCACCAGCTTCATCTTCACCGGCCTTGCGGTGACGGTGGCCTTCCATGCCGGCCTTTTCAACATCGGCGGCGAGGGGCAGGCACAGCTGGGCGGGCTGGGCGTGGCGCTGGTCTGCCTGTCGATGAACTGGCCGCATTGGGCGCTGGCCCTACCGGCCGCCGCCATCGGGGCGGCGCTGTTCGGCGCGGCCTGGGCGGCGATACCGGCCTATCTTCAGGCCAAACGCGGCAGCCATATCGTGATCACCACGATCATGTTCAACTACATCGCCTCGGCCTTCCTTGTGTACATGCTGGTCGATGTGCTGCGCCCCGCCGGCCAAATGGACCCGGCCACCGCCAATTTCCCGCCCGGCACCGAACTGCCCACCCTGAACCACATTCCAGGCCTGTCGTTGGTCTTCACCAAGGGCGTTCCGGCCAATGTGACGCTGTTCGTGGCGCTGGCGGCGGCGGTCGCGGTCTGGGCGCTGCTGTGGCACACGCGGCTTGGCTACCAGATCCGCGCCTTCGGCAAGTCCGAACCTGCCGCGCGCTATGCCGGCATCAACCCCTTCCGCATCATCATGATCGCCATGCTGATCTCGGGCGGGCTGTCGGGCCTGATGGCCATCAACAACGTGATGGGCGAGGCGGGGCGTCTTGTGCAGAATTCGTCCGAAGGGGCGGGCTTCATCGGCATCGCCGTGGCGCTGATGGGCCGCAACCATCCGGTCGGCGTGGTGCTGGCCGCCGTGCTGTTCGGCTTTCTCTATCAGGGCGGGGCGGAACTGGGCCTCTGGACCTCGATCCCGATCGAGCTGCGGACGGTGGTGCAGGGTCTGGTGATCCTGTTCACCGGCGCGCTGGATCAGATGGTGCGGATGATGCTGACCTGGGCCTTTTCGTTCCGGTCCCCCTCGCAGGCAAGGGGGGCGTGATGGATTACGACACGCTGCTTCAGCTTCTGGGCTCTACCCTGCGGCTTGGCACGCCGCTGCTGCTGGCCTGCCTGGCCGGGCTTTTTTCCGAACGCGCCGGCATTTTCGACATCGGGCTGGAAGGCAAGATGCTGATGGCCGCCATGACCTCGGCCGCCGTCGCCGCGCTGACCGGCTCGGTCTGGGTGGGTCTTGCGGCGGGCATCGCCGGGTCGCTGCTGATGGCGGCGATCCATGGCATCGCCTCGATCACCTTCCGGGGAAACCAGTTGATCTCCGGCGTAGCGCTGAACTTCATCGCCTCGGGCATCACGGTGCTGGTGGCGCAAAGCCTGTTCCGGCAGGGCGGCCGCACGCCGCCCCTTGCCGGTGACGCGCGCTTTTCCCCCATCACCCTGCCCTTCGCCGAAGAACTGCAGGCCGTGCCGGTGCTGGGCCCGCTTTATCATGACGTGATTTCGGGCCATCCGATCCTTGTCTATGTGGCGCTTCTCTGCGTGCCGGCGACATGGTGGCTTCTGTACCGCACCCGGTTTGGCCTGCGCCTGCGCGCCGTGGGCGAAAACCCCGCCGCCGTCGATACCGCCGGCATTTCGGTGATCGCCATGCGCTTTGCCGCCGTGGCCATCACCGGCGTCCTGTGCGGGCTGGCCGGCGCCTATATGTCCACTGCCCTGCAGGCGGGCTTCGGGCGTGAGATGACGGCCGGCCGCGGCTATATCGCGCTGGCCGCGCTGATCTTTGCCAAGTGGCGGCCGTGGCAGGCGCTGGGGGCGACGATGCTTTTCGGCTTCTTCCAGGCGCTGGCGCTGCGGCCGGATGTGGTGCAGGGCGTGGCCGGGGTGAAGGTGCCGGTCTCGGCGCTGGATGCGCTTCCGTATATCCTGACGGTGCTGGTGCTGGCGGGTTTCGTCGGCAAGGCCATCCCGCCCCGCGCCGGGGGGGAACCCTATGTCAAGGAACGCTAGCCTCATCCTCTCTCGATAAATATCCCACGGGGGTCCGGGGGTGTGAAACCCCCGGTCCGCCGCTGGCCCAGACCGGACGAAACGCCCATGACCGCTGCCCTTGAAACCATCCGCGCCCGTGCCGGGGCCGAACCCGTGCGTCTTGGGCTGATCCTTGGCTCGGGCCTTGGCCATCTGGCCGGCGCGGTCGGGGGCGTGGCCATCCCCTATGGCGACCTGCCGGGCTTTCCCCATGCCGGGGTGTCGGGGCACAACCCCAATCTGGTGATCGGCCGGCTTGAGGGCGTGCGCGTCGCCGTCTTCGGCGCGCGGGAACATTACTACGAAAACGGCAACCCAGCGGCGATGCGTCCCGCCCTGGAAACGCTGAAGGCGCTGGGGGCCGAAGGGCTGATCGCCACCAACGCCGCGGGCAGCCTGCGCCCCGACATCGCGCCGGGCGATCTGATGCTGCTGGGCGACCACATCAACTTTTCCGGCCTCAACCCCCTGATCGGTGAGAGGACCGATGCCCGCTTCGTGCCGATGACCGAGGCGCATGATCCCGGCTACCGCGCGGCCCTGCGTTCGGCGGCGGCGGTCGAGGGCATTGCCCTGCCGGAAGGCGTCTATGCCTGGTATTCCGGCCCCTCGTTTGAAACTCCGGCCGAAATCCGGGCGATCCGCACGCTGGGCGGCGATGCGGTGGGCATGTCCACCGTGCCCGAGGTCATCCTTGCGCGGTTCCTGGGCCTGCGGGTGGCGGCGATTTCCACCATCACCAACATGGCAGCCGGCATGTCGGACGAAAAGATCAGCCACGAACACACCAAGGCGATGGCCCCCCTGGGCGCCGCCAAGCTGGAGCGGATCCTGCGCGGCTTCCTGCACGGGCTGCGTTAGCCCGCCCCCAGCGCAAAACCGTGCCCCTCAGGCCATGGCGCGCGCCTGAATGAGTCCAGACGGGACAAACATTTGACAAGCCCGCCCCATGGCCGCATGCCTTGAAAAACAGGCACCAACTCCCCCTGCGGCCATGCAAATCTACCTCCCCATCGCCGAGGTTTCGGTCAACGCCTTCATGCTTCTGGGCATTGGCGGCATCGTGGGCTTCCTTTCGGGGATGTTCGGGGTGGGCGGCGGCTTTCTGATCACGCCGCTTCTGCTGTTCATCGGCATTCCGCCGGGCATCGCGGTGGCCACCGGCGCCAATCAGGTGGTGGCCTCGTCGATCTCGGGCGTGCTGGCGCAGCTGAAGCGCAAGGCGGTCGATTTCCCGATGGGCTTCGTCTTGCTGGCGGGCGGTATCCTGGGCTCATGGGCGGGGGTACGGGTCTTTGCCTGGATGACGGCGCTGGGTCAGGTGGACCTGTTCGTGCAGCTGTCCTATGTGCTGTTCCTGGGGCTGATCGGCGCGATGATGTTCGTCGAAAGCGCCCGTGCGATGATCCGCGCCCGCCGGCCCGGCCCGGCGGTGGTGCGCCGCGCCCATGTGCATACCTGGGTTCACCGGCTGCCCCTGAAGATGAAGTTCCGCTCGTCGGGGCTGTATAT
>JACZKR010000016.1 GCA_014859945.1 Paracoccaceae bacterium
CCGGGGGCGGCAGAACCTCGATCTTCGGCACCACGATGGGGGCGGGCGTTTCGGCCGGCTTCTTCTTTTTCGGCGCCGGCGGCGGGATGTTCAGGCCCTTCGGCATCTCGCCCGAGGCGGTCAGCACGATCACCTTGGCGCCGTCGGGCACCCGCTCATACAGGTCCATCACGTCCTGGTTGATCATGCGGAAGCAGCCCGACGAGGCATTGCGCCCGATCGAGTTCCATTCCGGCGTGCCGTGGATGCGGTAGCCGTAGTCGCGGCCGTTCGATTCCAGATAGAGCGCCCGTGCACCCAGCGGGTTCGACGGGCCGCCGGGCTGGCCGTCTTTCCACTTGGCCTTCGAGGGGTCGCGCTCGATCATTTCGGGCGGCGGGGTCCAGGTGGGCCAGGGCTTGCGGCTGGCCACCACGGCGGTGCCCGACCACTGGAAGCCCTCACGCCCGATCGAGATGCCGTAGCGGATCGCCTGATTCTTGCCGGTGATCAGGTAAAGATGCTTGGTCGACGGGTCGATGATGACCGTGCCCGGCACCTCTTCGGTGGGGTAATAGACCGTCTGGCGCTGATAGGCCTGCGGCACCTTTTCCACCGGAACGGCCGGAACGGTGAAGTTCATGTCGGAACGGGCGGTATAGACCCCTTCGACCAGTTGCGGCTCGGGCGGTTTTGCAAGGCCGGCGTCGATCATCGCCTGATCGGGCACGCAGGCCGCCAGCGACAGGCAAAGCGCAGTGGCCGCCGCGAGTTTCGTCAGAAGTGAGGTCATGGGGTCTGTCCGCTGCCTGCGGGGCCTTCGTGGCCCGGCTTGTTTTCCTTGCCCAAACTAATCCAGCCGCGGCGGGTCGTCAAAGCCCCGCCGCTTCACGGGAAGGTGAGGTGGTCAGACTGTGGTGCGCAGGTGCCAGAGTTCGGGGAAAAGCTCGACCTCCAGCATGCGCCGCAGATAGCTGACGCCCGCGGTGCCGCCGGTGCCGCGCTTGAAACCGATCACGCGCTCGACCGTGGTGACATGGTTGAAGCGCCAGCGGCGGAAGTAGTCCTCGAAATCCACCAGCTTTTCGGCCAGCTCATAAGCCTCCCAATGGGTCAGCGGATCGCGGTAGACGGTTTCCCACACCGCCTGCACGCCGGGCTGCGGCACCCAGGGGCTGCGCAGATCGCGCGTCAGAACCCCGGCCGGCACCGGCAGGCCGCGCCGCGCCAGAAGCCGCAGCGCCTCATCATACAGCGACGGGCGGGCCAGTTCGGCCTCAAGCTTTTCGGTCAGGTCGGCGCGGTGGGCATGGGGGCGCAGCATGGCAAGGTTGCGGTTGCCCACGGCATATTCGATCAGCCGGTATTGCCAGG
The DNA here is from genome assembly GCA_014859945.1 of Paracoccaceae bacterium. Lineage (GTDB taxonomy): Bacteria > Pseudomonadota > Alphaproteobacteria > Rhodobacterales > Rhodobacteraceae > Fuscibacter. The sequence goes on from JACZKR010000016.1 coordinate 1,354, forward strand.
ACTGGAAGCCCGAAGACTGGCCCAGCCCTTCACGGAACGTCGTGTAGTCGCTGGGGGTCATGGTGCGCAGCACGTCCCAGGCGCTGTTCAGCTGTTCAAAGATCCGCGCGATCCGCGCCAGCATCTTGAAGGCTTCGCGCGCGCGGTCGGCGGCGATCATGGCGCGGGCGGCGTCCAGTTCATGCAGCGCGAGCCGCATCCACAGTTCCGAGGTCTGGTGCTGGATGATGAACAGCATCTCGTCATGCGCGCCGGTCAGCGGCAGTTGCGCGGTCAGGATGCGGTCGATCTGCAGGTAGTCGCCATAGGACATGCGCCCGTCAAACGACATCTGGGCGCCTTCGGTGGCGGGGTCATAGGGTGTTTCGGTCATCGCTTTCTCCGGTGAATTGGGGCAGGGACGGGCTCAGCCCGCCGCGCCGCAATCCAGAACCGAAGTGTTGCCCATGCGCCGCCACAACGCCACCCATCCCGCGGGCCGGCACACCGGGGGGAGCGCGCAAATTTCTTCGAAGAAATTTGCCAGGAATTTTCTAAAATTCCTGGGCCCGGCGGCGCTGTTGCGCATCATGTCACCTTCGCGCGGGTCTTGTATTCGGGGCGGTCCCAGAGCGATTTTTCCATCACCTCGGCCAGAACCGCCACCGCATGGTCCACCTCGGCCGCACCGATGTAAAGCGGCGTGAAGCCGAAGCGCAGGATGTCGGGCGCCCGGAAATCGCCGATCACGCCGCGCGCGATCAGCGCCTGCATGATGGCATAGCCCTCGGCATGGCGGAACGACACCTGGCTGCCGCGCATCGCGTGGTCGCGCGGGGTCGCAAGGGTCAGCCCGGGGCAGGCGGCTTCGACCCCGGCGATGAAGCGGTCGGTCAGGGCCAGCGAGGCCGCGCGCAGCGCCGCCATATCCACCCGGTCCCAAATGTCGAGTGATGCTTCCAGCGCCGCCAGTTGCAGGATCGGCGGGGTGCCGACCCGCATCCGCTCGGCCCCGCGCGCCGGGCGATAGTCAAGGTCGAAGGCGAAGGGCGCGTCATGGCCCTGCCAGCCCGAAAGGGCGGGGCGGGCGCGGTCCTGAT
>JACZKR010000123.1 GCA_014859945.1 Paracoccaceae bacterium
AGCGACAGCGTCGGCCCCTGAGCGTCGCTTTCGCCGGTGGGGTTGAAGACGACATCAAGAATGACGCCGATGCCGGCGCCATGCAGCGCGGCCACCGCCGCGCGCAGATCGGCCAGCCGGCTTTCCTCGGCGATCACGGCAATGTCAGGGCGCAGGGCACGGGCCATTTCGGCCAGCCGGCCCGCGTTGCGGCCCCCGGTCAGGGCGACGGTGCGGAAGGCCTTGGGCCCGCCCGCCCGCATCACCAGATCAAACGTGCTTTCCCCGATCGAGCCGGTGGCGCCGAAAACCGAAATCGCCCGCACCGCCCTAGCCCCCGAAGCCCACGGGCAGTTCGATGATGCGGCCCAGGATCATCACCGCCACCATGGCGCCGGTCAGCGCGTCGAAACGGTCCATCACGCCGCCATGGCCGGGGATCAGGTTTGAGCTGTCCTTCACCGCGCAGCGCCGCTTGATCCAGCTTTCCGCGATGTCGCCCATCTGGCCGGCAAAGGCCACAAGGGGCGACAGGACCAGAAGCAGCGGCTCACCCTGCCCCGCCGCGACGAAACCCGCGCCCACGGCCGTCGCGCCGATCCAGCCGGCAATGGTGCCGGACCATGTCTTCTTGGGGCTGATCGCCGGCCAGAACTTCGGCCCGCCCAGGATGCGGCCGACGAAATAGCCCATCACGTCCGAGGCGATGACGACGCCGATCAGCCACAGGATCGCCGCCGTCCCCGCCACGTCGCGCAGGACGAAAAGCCCGTGCCCCGCCACCATGATCCCCGCGGCCATCACCGCCGAGGCCACCGGATGCACCCGCGGCGTCAGCGCCATGGCCACGATCACCGCCGGGAACACCCACCACGACGGCATCGAAGGCCAGCCTTCATCCAGGAAGAAGACAAAGGCCGCCAGCGCTGCCAGCGCCAGCGCGGTCTTCCCCCGCCGGCCGGTCATCGCCGCAAGCTCCCAGATCATGGCCGAGGTCAGGGCCATCACAAGGATCAGGAAGGGCCAGCCGCCCAGCCAGATTTCCACCGCGCCCACCGCCAGCATGACGGCGGCCGACAACACGCGCGGGCCAAGATCGGCCCAGCGGCCGCCGGGGGCCTGCCCGCTCATGCGCTGGCCACCCCGCCGAAGCGGCGTTCGCGGTTGCCGAAGCGCGCAAGGATCGCCTTCAGCTCTTCCGCGCCGAAATCGGGCCAAAGCGTGGGGGTGAATTCATATTCGGCATAGGCCGCCTGCCAGGGCAGGAAGTTCGAGGTCCGCGTCTCACCGCTGGTGCGGATCACCAGATCGGGGTCGGGCAGATCGGCGGTATCCAGCCGCGCGGCCAGCGCCGCCTCGGTCACCGCATCGGGGGCAAGCGTGCCCGCCGCCACGTCGGCCGCCAGTTGCCGCGCCGCGCGGGCAATCTCGTCACGGCCACCATAGTTGATCGCCACGGTGAAGTTCAGCTTGCTGTAAGGCGCCGTCCGCGCCTCGATCCCGGCCATCAGGCGCTGCAGCTTGGGGTCAAGGCGCGAACGGTCGCCGATGAAGCGCAGCCGCACCCCGCCCGCCGCCAGCTTGTCGGCCTCGCGCTGGATGTAGCGGGCGAAGATCGACATCAGCCCAAGGACTTCCTCGGTCGAGCGCTTCCAGTTCTCGGTCGAGAAGGCATAGACCGTCAGCCAGCGTACGCCCAGATCGGGGCAGGCCTGAACGATCTCGCGCACCCGTTCGGCGCCGCGGCGGTGGCCGACCAGACGCGGCCAGCCGCGGTTGGTGGCCCAGCGGCCGTTGCCGTCCATGATGATGGCGACGTGCTGCGCCGGCCGCGGCACCGCTTGGCCGCCCGTCTTGCCGGAAGTTTCGCCGTCGCCCAAATCGCTGCCCTCGTCTGGCTCCGGCACCGCCGGCAAATTTTCTGCGAAAATTTCCTCCCCCCGGGCCGGCCGGGGGGCGGGATCAGACCTGCATGATCTCGGCCTGCTTGTGTTCCAGCGCCTTGTCGACGGCGTCGATGGCCTTGTCGGTCATCTCCTGCACCTCGTCCTGCCACATCTTCTGGTCGTCTTCCGACATGCCGGCGGATTTGGCCTTCTTAATCTGGTCCATCCCGTCGCGGCGCACGTTGCGGATGGCGACGCGGGCCTGTTCGGCATAGCCCGCCGCAACCTTGGTCAGCTGCTTGCGGCGTTCTTCGTTCAGTTCGGGAATGGGCAGGCGGATCAGCGGGCCGTCGGTGACCGGGTTGATGCCGATGCCGGATTCGCGGATCGCCTTTTCCACCTTCGAGATCATGCCCTTGTCCCAGACATTGATCACCACCATCCGCGGCTCGGGCACGTTGACGGTGCCCAGCTGGTTGATCGGCGTCATCTGGCCATAAGCTTCGACCTGGATCGGATCGAGGATCTGGGCCGAGGCGCGGCCGGTGCGCAGGCTGGCGAATTCGGTCTTGAGCGCGTTCATCGCGCCGTCCATCCGGCGTTGCAGCGCATCGGTGTCGATGTCGATGTCTTCATGAGCCATGGGTCATGTCCTTCATGTCTTGCGCCCGGGCGCCCGGGCGTTTGCCGTTCTATAGGCCAAAGGGCGTGTCAGGTATAGCCTTGGGCTGCGGGCGGGCGGCGGGAAGCGGCCGGTCAGCCTTCCACCCGGGTATAGGTGCCCTGCCCGGCAAGGATGCCGCGGAACCCGCCCGGTTCATCCAGCGAGAAGACGATGATCGGCAGCCGGTTGTCGCGCGCCAGAGCGATGGCCGAGGCATCCATGACGCCCAGATGCTTCTGCAGCACCTCGTCATAGCTCACATGGTCATAGCGCTTGGCGTCGGCGTGCTTCTTGGGGTCTTTGTCATAAACCCCGTCCACCTTGGTGCCCTTGAAGATCGCCTGGCAGGCCATTTCGCTGGCACGCAGGGTGGCGGCGGTGTCGGTGGTGAAATAGGGGTTGCCGGTGCCGGCGGCGAAGATGCAGACCCGCTTCTTTTCCAGGTGCCGCACGGCGCGGCGGCGGATGTAGGGTTCGCAGACCTGATCCATCGGGATGGCGCTGATCACCCGGGTATAGACGCCGATCCCTTCCAGCGCCGACTGCATGGCCAGCGCGTTCATCACCGTGGCGAGCATTCCCATGTAATCGGCCGTCGTCCGCTCCATCCCCTGGGCGCTGCCGGCAAGGCCGCGGAAGATGTTGCCGCCGCCGATCACCATGCAGATCTCGACGCCGAGGTCGTGGACCGATTTCACCTCACGCGCGATGCGGGCCACGGTGGGCGGATGCAGGCCAAAGCCCTGATCGCCCATCAGCGCCTCGCCCGAGATCTTGAGCATGACGCGGCTGTATCTGGCCCCCGTGGCGGTGGCGGTATCGGACATGGGTTCCCCCGGATATGGTTCTGGACTTGGACTGCGCCGCAAAATGTCGGAAAATGGCGGCGGGTTCAACCTGTGAACAGCGGCCCGGCGGGGGTTTCACACCCCCGCACCCCCGTGGGATATTTTTGGACAGATGAACATGGCCGCCCTACTGCCCGCGATTTCGCGCGAGGCGCCTGTACTGATCGCGGGGCCCACGGCCAGCGGCAAGTCGGCGCTGGCGATGGAGATTGCGGCGCGCGACGGGCGGGTGGTGGTGAATGCCGATGCGCTGCAGGTTTACGCCAACTGGCGGGTGCTGACGGCGCGGCCCACGGTCGAGGACGAGGCGGCGCTGCCCCATGCGCTTTACGGCCATGTCGCGCGCGAGGTGGCCTATTCCGCCGGTGACTGGCTGCGCGCGGTGGCGGGGCTTCTGGACCGGCCGGTGGTGATCGTGGGCGGCACCGGGCTTTACTTCATGGCGCTGACAGAAGGCATGGTCGAAATGCCGGCGGTGCTGGCCGCCGTGCGGGCCGAGGCCGATGCGCTGCGGGCATCGGGCGGGGTGGCGGCGCTTCTGGCCGGGGTGGATGCGGCGACGGCGGCGCGGATCGACCGGCAGAACGGCGCGCGGGTGCAGCGCGCCTGGGA
>JACZKR010000124.1 GCA_014859945.1 Paracoccaceae bacterium
GCCTTGGCGCGGGGCAGGCAGACCACGGCGGCGGCAAACGGCCCGTCCCCCGCCACCTGCCAGCCGGCGGCGGCAAAAGCATCGTGATCGGGGCGGAAACCCGTCCGCACCACCACCCGGTCGCGCGGCAGGGCCGACAGGTCATCGCCCTCACGCGGGCGCAGCACCAGAACCCCGCCAAGGGGCGGCAGGGCAAACGCGCCCGATCCGAGCGCCAGTTCAAGCCGGGCGGAACGCATGGGTTCGGCCGCGCGGGCCTATTCCTTTTCCATGGTGCATTGCAGCGGATGCTGGTGGCGGCGGGCGAAATCCATCACCTGCGCCACCTTGGTCTCGGCGATCTCGAATGAGAAGACGCCCACCACCGCCAGCCCCTTCTTGTGGACCGTCAGCATGATCTCGAACGCCTGCGCGTGGTTCAGGCCGAAGAAACGTTCCAGCACATGAACGACGAACTCCATCGGCGTGTAGTCGTCATTCAGCAGCATGACCTTGTACATCGGCGGGCGCTGGGTGCGCGTCTTGGTCTTGGTCAGGACCGAGGCATCGCCGCCCGGATTGCCGGGGGTGTTGTCGGACATGACGGTTTCGCGCAGGGACAAGGCGGGGCTCCGCAAGGATTCGGTTCGGGGGCTGTCAGGGGGAATATAGCGGATTTCCCGCTTGCGAAAAGGCCCCCTCCGGGTGATCCCTCGGCCCAGAGGAGAGCGCCATGCTGACCACCATCGGATTCGACGCCGACGACACCCTTTGGCAGAACGAGGAATTCTTCCGCCTGACGCAGGACCGCTTTGCCGCGCTTCTGGCCGATGCGGCGGCCCCCGGGCACCTGCAGGACCGGCTTCTGGCGGCTGAGCGGCGGAACATCGGGCATTACGGCTTTGGCGTGAAGGGCTTCACCTTGTCGATGATCGAAACCGCCATCGAGGTGACGGGCGGCAAGGTTTCGGGCGCCGTGATCGGCGAGATTCTGGCCGCCGGGCGCGAGATGCTGGAACATCCGATCCACCTTCTGCCCCATGCGCGCGAAGCGGTCAGCCGCATCGCCGCCGATTACCGCGTGGTTCTGGTGACCAAGGGCGATCTTCTGGATCAGGAACGCAAGCTGGCGCAGTCGGGTCTGGGCGATCTGTTCGACGGGGTCGAGATCGTGTCCGACAAGACACCCGAGGTCTATCGCGCCGTCTTCGCCCGCCATGGCACCGGGGCCGATCAGGGGCTGATGGTCGGCAATTCGCTGAAGTCCGATGTGCTGCCGATGCTCGCCGCCGGCGGCTGGGGGGTGCATGTGCCCCACGGCCTGACCTGGGCGCTGGAATCCGCCGAGCCGCCGCAGGACAGCCGGCGCTTTCACAGCCTGCCCGACCTGTCGCATCTGCCCGATCTGGTAGAAAACCTTTCGCGCTGACACAACATATAGCGCCCGCTTGTGGCCCTGCGCCGCAAAACCACATCAGGATGATTTGCAAACCCATTGAAACAAAGGGGTTTTCCCAAATTGTCGCCTGTGTTAGCCTTCGCCCGGTAACGAGACTTCCGCACGAACGGAAGCCGGACGAGGCAGAGCAGATGCGTGTAAACATGGCACCCCGGCTGGGGGATTATGTCCGTAGGGTCGTGGTGCTTTTGGCACTGGCGGTTGTTGCGGCCTGTGGCGGCCCGCGCGAATCGAACGCGGCGCCCCCCTATGCCGCCTATGTGATGGATGCCCGCACCGGCGAGACGCTTTACGCCGAAAACGCCGATACCCGGCTGCATCCGGCCTCGCTGACCAAGATGATGACGCTGTATATCGCGTTCGAGGAAATCGAGCGCGGCCGCATCTCGCTGGATGACATGGTGACGGTGTCGGCCAATGCCGCCGCGCAGCCGCCCTCGCGCCTGGGGCTGAAGAAGGGCCAGAAGATCCAGCTGCGCTATCTGATCCGGGCGGCGGCGGTGAAATCGGCCAATGACGCGGCCTCGGCCATCGGCGACCATATCGCCGGCAATCAGGAAAAATTCGCCGCCCGCATGACCCGCACCGCCAAGGCGCTGGGGATGAAGAACACCACCTTCAAGAACGCGAACGGGCTGACCGCCTCGGGGCATCTGTCCACCGCGCGCGACATGTCGGTGCTGGGGCGGCATCTGTTCTATGATTTTCCGCAGTATTACAACATCTTCTCGCGCCGTGCGACCGATGCCGGGCTGGCCGAGGTGGCCAATACCAACCGCCGCTTTCTGGACAAGTATCCGGGCGCCGACGGCATCAAGACCGGCTACACCGTGGCTGCGGGCTTCAACCTGACGGCTTCGGCCGAGCGCGGCGGGGTGCGGATCATCGCCACGGTCCTGGGCGGCAAGTCCACCGATCACCGCAACGGCAAGATGGCCGACTTGCTGGACCTGGGCTTCTCCAAGGCCAAGCGCAACGTCAAGGAAGTGCCGCCGCAGATTCAGGCCGTGCCGCCGGCCGATGCCGAACTGGTGGCCGAGGCAGACGATGGCCTGCCCGAGGGCGCCAGACTATTCGCCGTTTGGGAGAAAGCCGACGGTCCGGGCATGGTCACGTTTGCGACCCCGAACACATTGTCTACCCAGGTGCAATTCGATGCGCCTGGCCGGTATCGCCTGCGCTTGACCGTGACGGACACCGAGCTCGCCGCCTGCCACGACCTCGAGATCATCGTCAACCAAACCCCCACCGCCCAGGCCGGCCCCGATGGCATCGCCACGGTCGGGCTCCCGATCCAGTTCCACGG
>JACZKR010000125.1 GCA_014859945.1 Paracoccaceae bacterium
CCTCACCCCGCTGCACCAGACCGCGCGCCACCGCCGCAAAGGCCTGCGCCAGCCCTTCGTGGAACCGCCAGGCCAGCAGCGCGGGCGCCACGCCCTCCGCCAGATCGCCCCGAACCACCGGCCAGAGCGGCGCGGGGTCGATTATCCCCCCCGCGACCGCAAAGGGCAGGCCCGGCCCCGCGCCTTCGGCCATCGCCTCCAGCCGCATCGCCGCCTCGCCCTCATAGCTGATGCCATCCGGACAGATGCCCAGCACCGCCGCAAAGGCGTCAAACAGCCGCCCGGCGCTGGACGACAGCGGCGCGTTGATGCCCTTTGCGGCCGCCTGCCGCAGCAGCGCGCGCGGCTGTGGGGGGAACAGCGCATCCGACCAGTCCGCCAGCCCCGCCTGATCCAGCCGCATCAGCGCATTGCGCCACGGCTCACGCGCCGCCCGGTCACCGCCGGGCAGGGGCACCGGCGCCAGCCATGCCCGCCGCTGAAAGCCCAGGTAGTCGCCCAACAGCACCTCACCCCCCCAGATCGTGCCATCGGGGCCTAGCCCCGTGCCGTCCAGCACGATCCCCGCAACCTTGCCCCCGTGCAGCGGCCAGCCGTTTTCGGCCATGCAGGCGGCCAGATGGGCGTGGTGATGAAAGACCTCGGCCAGCGGCAGGCCCATCGCCCGGCCCGCCTGCGTGGCGCGATAGCCGGGATGGGCATCCACCGCCACCAGCGCCGCGCGATGGTCGAACAGCGCCGTGTAATCGGTCACCGCCTTGCCGAACTCTTCGGCACACAGCCCATCGTCCAGATCGCCAAGGTGATGGCCCAGCAGCGCCTGCCCGTCCTTCGCCAGACAGATCGCGCCCTTCATCTGCCCGCCCAGCGCCAGCACCTGCGGCGCCCCCACGAACCCTAGCGGCAGTGGCAAGGTTCCCGGCACCCGTCCCCGCGCACGGCGCAGAACCATCGGCGGATCGCTGCGTTCCACGCTGTCGTCCAGCCGGCGGGCAATCTCACGGTCATGCATCATGAAAGCATCGGCAAAACCCGCCAGCTTCTGGCGCGCCTCATCGTTGCTCACCACCTGGGGTTCGCCCGACAGGTTTCCGCTGGTCATCACCAGCACCCCGCCGAAGGCGTCGCAAAGCAGGTGGTGCAGCGGCGTGTAGGGCAGCATCACCCCAAGGCAGGCCATCCCGGGCGCCACGCCCCCCGGCAAGACCCCGCGCGAGGGCACCAGAACCACCGGCGCCGCCGCGTCCTGCAACAGGGCCAGATCGGCCGGGTCCAGCGCCGCCACCCGGTCCAGCGCCGCCACATCCCCCATCAGGGCAAAGGGCTTGGCCGGCCGCCGCTTGCGGGCGCGCAACAGCGCCACCGCATCGGCATTTCCCGCATCGCAGGCCAGATGAAAGCCGCCCAGCCCCTTGACCGCCACAACCTGACCGGCCCGCAGCCGCGCCACCGCCAGCGCCAGCGGATCGCCCAGGCTCTCGGCCCCGCCCACCTCAAGCCACAGCCGGGGGCCGCAGGCGGGGCAGGCCACCGGCTGGGCGTGAAAGCGGCGGTCCGAGGGGTCGGCATATTCCGCCGCGCAGTCGGCGCACATCGGGAAGGCCGCCATCGTGGTCTGCCCCCGGTCATAGGGCAGACCGCGCAGGATGGTGAAGCGCGGCCCGCAATGGGTGCAGTTGGTAAAGGCATAGCCCCGCCGCCGCCCCGCCGCGCGGATTTCGGCCGCGCAATCGGGGCAGGTCGCGGCGTCGGGTGTCACCCGCGTCGCGGCCCCCCTGCCCCGGCTTTCGGCAATCTCGAACCCCTCAGGCAGCGTGCCCGCAAAGTCCGAAACCTCAACCGCATCCACCCGCGCCAGCTTGGGCGCGCGCACCGGGATCGCCGCGATAAAGGCCTCCAGCGCCGCGCCCGCCGCCTCGATCGCCACGCCCTCGGGGTCGTTCCACACCCGCCCCCGCAGCCCGAATTCGCGCGCAAGCTGCCAGATGAAGGGCCGGAACCCCACCCCCTG
>JACZKR010000126.1 GCA_014859945.1 Paracoccaceae bacterium
CCCCGGCCGTTCGCAGCCGGAGGGGCAGAGCATTCTTGAACAGCGGCCCGTCCTTCTGTAAGCCCTTGGGGAAGAACCGGGCCGAAGACGTGCCACGCCTTTCCGATAGTGCCCCTTGGCGGTGCTGGCAAGGGCGGGACGAACGGCGGACCGGCCGGCGGGGTGGCGAGGGACGGCATGGCAAGACACGGCATTACTCGGCTCTGCCTGCGCAGGCTGGTGCTGGCGGCAGGATTCGGGCTGGCGCTGTCGTCCTGCTCGACCATCGCCGAGAACCACGGCTTCGTCCCCTCGGACGAAGAACTGGCGCTGGTCGAGGTCGGCAAGGACACCCGCGAAACCGTGGCCGCCACGCTGGGCCGCCCCTCGGCCTCGGGCCTGCTGAACGATGTCGGCTGGTTCTATGTGCAAAGCCGCTGGGAACGCCGCGGCGCCTTCGCCCCGCGCGAGGTTGACCGTGAGGTCGTCTCGATCACCTTCACCGAGGACGGCGTGGTCGAAAACGTCGAACGCTTCGGGCTGGAAGACGGCAAGGTCGTCGCCATCTCGCGCCGGGTGACCGAGCCGAACATCAAGGGCCTGACCTTCCTGCGCCAGCTTTTCGGCTCGATCGGCAGACTGCGGGCCGACAGCATCCTGGACTGACGGGGCGGGGGCCGGGCGGTGCGTGCCAGCACGCACCCTACGTCTGATCAGCCAAATGCCTCACGCCAGGGCAAGGCCCGACCGCCGGGTGGGCAGCCGACGGTGGAGCCCCTTGGTTTATGGTTCAAGGACTTCCACCGCGGCGCGTCTTGATGCCGGGGCAGAATGCCCGCCCGGGGGGGCGGTCGGGCATTGCCCGGGCGCGCTTCGCGCTTGATTCCCGGGCGGGAAGAAGGCGTTCGGCTTCCGTCGCCGAGTGTCCCGAACTGCGCCGGCCCGTAGGGTGCGTGTTCACACGCACCTCTGCTGCCCGCGCGATGCGTGCCAGCACGCACCCTACGCCGGCGGCGCGCTTCTGGCGGGCCTACCCCTCATCCGCCTCAAAGGTCAGCGCGACGCCGTTGATGCAATAGCGCAGGCCGGTCGGCGCCGGGCCGTCGGGGAAGACATGGCCCAGATGCGCCTCGCAGCGGTTGCAATGCACCTCGGTCCGCCGCATGAACCAGCTGCGGTCCTCGGTCTCTCCCACCATCTCGGCGTCGATCGGCGCGTAGAAGCTGGGCCAGCCGGTGCCCGAATCAAACTTGGTCGCCGCATCGAACAGGGGCGCCCCGCAGCACAGGCAGCGGAAGGTTCCGGCCGCCTTCGGAAAATTGTCATGGCTGAAGGCGCGTTCGGTGCCGTGCTTGCGCGTCACCTTGTAGGCCAGCTCCGACAGGCTTTCCCGCCATTCCGCATCCGATCTGATCACCTTGTCCATGGCCTTGCCCTCGCGCTGCCGCGGCGCTTGCCTTGCGCGCCGCCCCGCCGCAGAAATAGGACGGATCGCGTGTCAGTCCAAGGCTTCCGGGGGCAGCGGGATGCTCACAATCACCAGAGGACGGCTTCGGGCCCGGCTTGCCGAGGGGCCGGAGGACCTGCGCCGGGCGCAGGCGCTGCGCCATCTGTGCTTTCGCGGTACCCCCGGGATCGACGCCGACGCCCATGACGCGCGGTGCGACCATGTGCTGGTGGAAGAGGTGGCGGGCGGCGCCCTCATGTCCTGCTTCCGGGTGATGGCGGTGGCGGATGCGGGCGATCTGGACCACAGCTATTCGGCGCGGTTCTACGATCTGACGCCCCTTGCCGCCCTGACCGGCCCGATGGTGGAAATGGGCCGCTTCTGCATCGCGCCGGGGCAGGCGGACCCCGACATTCCGCGCCTCGCCTGGGCGGCGATGACGCGGCTGGTCGATGCGCGGGGGGTGCGGCTGATGTTCGGCTGCACCTCGTTCCACGGTGCCGATCCGGCGCTGCATGGCCCGGCGCTGGCGGTTCTGTTGCCCCATGTGGCGCCGCCCGGCCGCCGCCCCGCCGAACGCGCGGCCGAGGTGGTGCGGCTGGCCGGCCTGCCGCACCA
>JACZKR010000127.1 GCA_014859945.1 Paracoccaceae bacterium
GTGGCGATGCGGGCCGCGCCTTTGGCCGAGGATGTGCGGCCGGTCCGGCCGGGCATGCCGGGCGGGCAGTACAACCCCCTGACGCCGGCCGGCATGGACCAGATTCATCAGGCGGCGCTGCAGGCGCTTGAGGAAATCGGCCTGTCGCAGGCCCCCGAGAGCGGGGTCGAGATTCTGACCGGGGCCGGCGCGGTGCTGGGCGATGACGGGCGCATCCGCTTTCCGCGCGCGCTGGTCGAGGACATGCTGGCGGTGGCGGCGCGGGATATCACGCTGTTTGCGCGCGATCCCAAACACGACCTGCACTTGAGCGGAACGAATGTTCACTTTGGCACGGCCGGGGCGGCGGTGCATATCGTGGATCCGGTGACGCTGGACTACCGCGATTCCACCGCGCAGGACCTTTATGACGCGGCGCGGCTGGTGGACAATCTGGACAACATCCATTTCTACCAGCGCACCATGGTCTGCCGTGACGTGCTGGACAATTTCGACATGGACGTGAACACGCTTTACGCCTGTCTGGCCGGCACCACGAAACATGTCGGCACCTCGTTTTCCGACCCTTCGCATGTCGCGGGCTGCTTTGACCTGCTGCACATGGTGGCGGGCGGGGAAGAGGCGTGGCGCGAACGGCCCTTCGTTTCCAACTCGAACTGCTTCGTCGTGCCGCCGATGAAATTCGCCGAGGAATCCTGCAAGACCATGGAGGATTGCATCCGGCGCGGCATGCCGATGCTGCTCTTGAGCGCGGGGCAGGCGGGGGCGACGGCGCCGGCGCCGATTGCGCTGACCATCGTGCAGGCGGTGGCGGAATGTCTGGCGGGCGTGGTCTATGTGAACGCGATCAAAAAGGGCGCCCCGGCGATCTTCGGCACCTGGCCCTTCGTCAGCGACCTGCGCACCGGCGCCATGTCGGGCGGCAGCGCGGAACAGGCGCTGCTGACGGCGGGCTGCGCGCAGATGCACCGCTTCTACGGACTGCCCGGTGGAGCGGCGAGCGGCATTTCGGATTCCAAGCTGCCCGACATGCAGGCGGGATGGGAGCAGGGCATCACCAATGCGCTGGCCGGCCTGTCGGGCCTGAACATGTGCTATGAGGCGGTGGGCATGCATGCTAGCCTTCTGGGCTTCTGTCTGGAAAGCCTTGTGCTGGGCGACGACCTTCTGGGGCAGGTGATGCGTCTGGTGCGCGGCATCGACGTGACGCCCGACAGCACCAGCATCGAGGCGATGAAAGAGGTCTGCCTGGGCGGGCCGGGGCATTACCTGGGCAGCGAGCAGACGCTGAAGCTGATGCAGACCGAATACATCTATCCCAAGGTCGGCAACCGGATGAGCCCCAAGGAATGGAACGAGGCCGGCAAGCCGCTGTTGCTGGACACCGCGATCCGGCGCAAGAATGACATCCTGTCGAAAGCCGGCTGCGTCATCGACCCCCAGATCGATGCCATGGTCCGCGCCAGCTACAACATCCATTTCAGGTGAGGTCGCCATGATCCCGGCAAACATGGAGAAATTCTACATCGGCGGAGCGTGGACGGAACCCGCCTCGGCGGTGCGGCTGGGGGTCGAGAACCCGGCGACCGAAGAGATCGTGGCGCAGGTCGCGCTGGGCAATCAGGACGATATCGACCGGGCGATTGCGGCGGCCCGCGCCGCCTTTGCCGGCTGGACGGTGCGCCCCGTGGCCGAGCGCATCGCCGTCGTGAAGCGCATCCTTGAGGTCTATAACGCGAAGTATGAGGAATTCGCGCAGGTCATGTCGGCCGAGATGGGGGCGCCCATCGAATGGGCGCGCGGCGCGCAGGCCTGGGCCGGTCAGGTGCATATCGAAAGCACCATCCGGGCCGCCGAAGAGATGCAGTGGGAATACATGCGCGGTTCGACCCGGATCGTGCTGGAGGGGATCGGGGTCTGCGCGCTGATCACGCCGTGGAACTGGCCGATGAACCAGATCGCCTGCAAGGTGGCGCCGGCGCTGGTGGCGGGCTGCACCATGGTGCTGAAGCCGTCGGAAATCGCGCCGATGTCGGGGGTGCTGTTCGCGCAGGTCTGCCATGAGGCCGGGGTGCCGGCGGGCGTCTTCAACATGGTCAACGGCACCGGGCCTGAGGTGGGGGCACGCATGTCCAGCCACCCCGAGGTGGATATGGTCAGCTTTACCGGCTCGACCCGGGCGGGCACGGCGGTGGCGGCGGCGGCGGCGCCCACGGTGAAGCGGGTGGCGCAGGAACTGGGCGGCAAGTCGCCCAACATCATCCTGCCCACGGCCGATCTGGAGTCGGCGGTGAAGGCGGGCGTCGAGGGCTGCTTTGGCAACACCGGGCAAAGCTGCGATGCGCCGACGCGGATGTTCGTTCCTCGCAGCCAGCACGATCAGGCCTTGGTCCATGCGGCCGAGGCGGCGGCGGCCGTGGTGGTGGGTGACACGCAGGACACGGCCACCACAATGGGGCCGCTGGTCTCAAAGCTGCAGTTCGACAAGGTGCAGCGGCTGATCCAGGCCGGGATCGACGAAGGGGCAACGCTGGTCGCCGGCGGTATCGGCCGCCCGGTGGGGGTGAACCGGGGCTGGTATGTGCGCCCGACGATCTTCGGCAATGTCACCAATGACATGACCATCGCGCGCGAGGAAATCTTCGGCCCGGTGCTGTCGATCCTGCCCTACGATACGATTGATGATGCGGTGGCGATGGCGAATGACACGCCCTATGGCCTTGCCGCCTATATCGCCGGCCCGGTCGAGGATGCCAAACCCGTGGCGCGGCGGCTGCGGGCGGGGACGGTGAACCTGAATTATCCGGCCTGGGACACGTTCGCGCCCTTCGGCGGCTACAAGCAGTCGGGCAACGGCCGCGAATATGCCGACTGGGGCATCCATGACTTCTGCGAGGTCAAAGGCATCGTCGGCTGGGGGGAATGACCGGGCCAGAGGGGCCCGCGTCGGCGGCCGCAGCGCGCGGCCGGTTGGAGGATGGAATGCGATACGGTTATGTCGGCCTTGGCAATCTGGGCGGTCATCTGGCGGCCAGCCTGATCCGGGCGGGGCACGAACTGGTGGTCTTTGACCGCGATCCGGCGCTGGCGGCGCGTCACCGCGACATGGGGGCTTCGGTGGCGGGATCGCTGGCCGAGGTGGCGGAACGTTCCGACCATGTGTTCACCTGCCTGCCCTCGCCTGCGGCATCCGAGGCGGTTCTGGCGCTTTTGCTGACGGCGATGAAGCCCGGCGCGACCTGGATCGAGAACTCGACGCTGGGCCGGGATGACGTGCTGCGGCTGGCCGGGCTGGCGCGCACCGGCGGGGTGCGGATGCTGGAAGCGCCGGTGACCGGCGGCGTGCATCTG
This sequence comes from Paracoccaceae bacterium, assembly GCA_014859945.1. Lineage (GTDB taxonomy): Bacteria > Pseudomonadota > Alphaproteobacteria > Rhodobacterales > Rhodobacteraceae > Fuscibacter. The sequence continues at coordinate 3,352 of JACZKR010000127.1, forward strand.
GCGGCGCGGGGCGAGATTACCGTGCTGGCGGGCGGCGATGCCGACCTGTTCCAGATGCACCGCCCGGCGCTGGAGGCGATCGGCAACCGCATCTTCCACATGGGTCCCTTGGGCAGCGCGGCGGTGATCAAGGTGATCACCAACATGCTGGCCTTCATCCATCTGGTTGCCGATGGCGAGGCCTTGATGCTGGCCAAACGCGGCGGGCTGGACCTGAAGACCGCGTGGGAGGCGATTGCGGCCTCGTCCGGCACCAGTTTCGTGCATGAGACCGAGGGCCAGCTGATCCTGAACGGCAGCTATGACATTGCCTTCACCATGGATCTGGCGCTGAAGGATCTGGGCTTTGCCATGGGCTTCGGCCGCGAATTCGGTGTGCCGCTGGATCTGGCCAGCCAGACCCTGCAGACCTTCATGAAGGGCCGCGCGGTCTATGGCGGCGGGGCGCAGTCGACGCAGATCGTCAAGCTGCTGGAAGATGCGCTGGGCACCGACCTGCGGGCCGAAGGCTTTCCGTCGCGGCTGGAATAGGCGGGCTCAGATCACCGGCACCGTTTCGGGCACGATGTTGTCGATGCGGTGGGCATTGCAGATCGTGTGCCAGGCGGAGCCGTCAAAGGCTTCAAGCGTGATCAGCAGGGCCGAGGGCAGGTGCTGTTCGGCCTCGATCACCGCGCGCTGATCGGCAGTGGTGCAGGCGGCCAGCGCGGTGGCGCGCCCCGGCGTCATGCCGACGGCGCCGGTCATCTGGATGGTGTAGCGCACCGGGATGCCGTTCTGCACAAGGTCTTTCAGAAAGCGCTCGACCTCGCGCGCCATCTGGGTGTTGGCATCGGCGGCGAAGGGCACCACGTTCTTCACATCCGCCCCGCTGCCGTTGACCTGATGGTTCAAGAGATGGGCCAGGACGTAATGGGTCTTCTTGCCGATCTTGCCACCCGCGCCGACATGGCGGCGCTTCTTCAGCGCCCCCCACATCGGCGCCAGCCCCGCGATGGCCTGCTGGTCGGGCTGCGATCCGAAGGCATCGGCGCCGTAAAGGCTGGGGTCGGGCAGATAGCTGAGGACCCCGGTCGTCACCAGCCCCGTGCCCATGCCATGCGCGGTTGAGGGCGGGTTCAGCGTGACCTTCGACACCTCGACCAGATGATGCGCCGCGGCCACCTTGCGGATGCGCTTGGCCAGCGCCTGCACCGGCGATCCGCCCTTGCGGTTGTAGATGTCGAAATCCGACATGATCGCGCCATGCGCCGCACCGACGAAGGCCGCCCCCTCGCTGAGCCCGACCGAGAAATCCTGCCCGTCGATGATGATGCGGCCCCAGTGGTCCTGATAATCGGCGCCGCCCAGCAGCGCGTGGCATTCGGCCACCAGCTTGGCCAGATCGGTTTCCATCTCGCGGACCAGCTCTTCCCACAGCCGCAGCTCGGATGAGGATTTCAGCGGAAAGCTCCCCCGGCGCAGAATGGCCTTCAGGGCGTCGGAAAGGGGCATCGCGTGCCTCATGCAATGGGATTGGGGAAAATGACCTTGGGCCAAGCTTGCGGCTTTCCCGCCCGGGTTGCAAGCCTTTCCCAAAGGGCCGCCGCGCCGCGCCCGTCGCCGGACAGGCAGCGGGAAATGGGCGGGAAAGGAGAAAGCCCGCCGCCGGGCCTTGACCTTCCGCGCCGAGGGGGCCTTATTCCCAGACAGACGCACGGCACCGAACAGGAGATTTGCCATGGCTTTCACCCTTCCCGATCTTCCCTATGCCCATGATGCGCTGGCTTCCCTCGGCATGTCGAAGGAGACGCTGGAATATCACCACGACCTGCACCACAAGGCCTATGTCGACAACGGCAACAAGCTGCTGGTCGCGTCGGAATATGAGGCGATGAGCCTCGAAGACATCATCACCAGCACCTATCAGGCCGGTGCGGTGGCGCAGAGCGGCCTGTTCAACAACGCCTCGCAGCACTGGAACCACAACCTGTTCTGGGAAGTGATGGGTCCGGGCGAAGCCAAGAAGATGCCGGGCGAGCTGGAACTGGCGCTTGCCGAAAGCTTCGGTTCGGTCGCAAAGTTCAAGGAAGATTTCGCCGCCGCCGGCGCCGGTCAGTTCGGCTCGGGCTGGGCGTGGCTGGTCAAGGACAAGGACGGCGCGCTGAAGGTGACGAAGACCGAAAACGGCGTGAACCCGCTGTGCTTCGGCCAGACCGCGCTTCTGGGCTGCGACGTGTGGGAGCATTCCTACTACATCGACTTCCGCAACAAGCGCCCGGCCTATCTGACCAACTTCCTGGACAAGCTGGTGAACTGGGAAGCGGTCGCGGCCAAGCTGTGATCGGCGCCAAGGCGTGATACTCGGCCCGCCCGGAGATGCTCCGGGCGGGCCTTTTCAATGGGTTCCGTGATGACAGCCGCGCGTTCCGGTGTCTGGATGGTTCTGGCGGCCTGTGTCGTCTGGGGCCTGGCGCCGATGTATTACCGCCATCTGGGCCGCGTTCCCGCGCCCGAGAGGATGGCCCACCGCACGATCTGGTCGCTGGTGTTCTTCGGCGCCATGCTGGCGGTGCAGGGGCGGCTGGGGGGCGCTGCTGGGCCTGTGGCGCAACCCCGAGTTCGGGCGGATCGCCCTGGCCTCGGCGCTGATCAGCTTCAACTGGTTCGTCTTCATCTGGGCGGTGCAGCAGGGCCACGCGGTTGAGGCGGGGCTGGCCTATACATCTTTCCCCTGATGGCCGTGGTTCTGGGCGTGGCGACGCTGGGCTGGCTGACCTGGCTTGAGGTCGCGGGGCGGGGCGCCTTCGGCCATGACGCCGGGGCGACGGCGCTGTTGCCGGTCGCCGGGCTGATCACCGCCGGCCCGCTGATCCTGTTTTCATGGGGCGCGCAACGGGTGCGGCTGTCGACGCTGGGTCTGGTGCAATACCTGAACCCCACGCTGCAGATCGGCTCCGCCACGCTGATCATGGGCGATGCCTTCACCCCCTGGCACGCCGCCGCGCTGGCGCTGATCTGGGCGGCGCTGGTGCTTTATTCCGCCGAGGGCTGACGGCAGGAGCGGGGGTAAGGCCCGGCCTTCAGATGGGATGGCTTCGGGGGCGGTGCGTGCAAGCACGCACCCTACGGCGGCCCCGGGGGCCAAGCGCGCCGCAGGATCAGCCGCGCAGCAGGCGGCGGGCCTGATCGCGGGTTGCGTCATCCACGCGGACGGCGCCGGCCACCCGCTCCAGCGCGGCACGGCGCAGCCCGGCCTTCAGGATGGCGCGGGCGGAGTTCACCCTTGTGCGGCAGGCCGTGGGCTGCCAGCCGGTCGTCAGGTGCAGGGCCTCGGCCGCCGTTGCCGCGTCCTGCCGGCCTTCCCAAAGCGCCATATGCGCGACGAAGGCGGTCATGCCGACCGACTGCAGGGCGCGCATCATCTGGTCTTCCGTCACCCCAGCACCTCCGCCAGAACCGCCTCGGCTTCGGCCACGCCGGGGACGACCCGGAACAGGGTCAGCATGGAGGGGTCGGCGAAGCCTTCGGCGACGATGTGATCAAGAAGTCCGATCAGCGGCTGCCAGTATCCGGCCACGTCGATCAGCAGGATGGGCTTTCGGTGCAGGCCGATCTGCGCCCAGGTCAGCACCTCGAAAAACTCATCCAGGCTGCCCGCCCCGCCCGGCAGCACCACCACCGCGTCCGAGTTCATGAACATGACCTTCTTGCGTTCGTGCATGTCCTCGGTCACCACGAACTGCGTCAGGTCGCGGCGGCCCTGTTCGCGCCCGATCAGGTGAACCGGGATCACCCCCATCGCCCGGGCGCCGGCGCCTTGGGCCGCGCGCGCCACCTCGCCCATGATGCCCACATCGCCCGCACCATAGACCAGCCGCCAGCCGCGCGCCGCGATCATC
>JACZKR010000017.1 GCA_014859945.1 Paracoccaceae bacterium
GGGCGTCTGGGATACGGTGAAGGCGCTGGGCCTGCGGCTGCCGCTGCTGTGGATGCTGACCGAAAAGCGGACGGCCTTCCACAACCCCTATCTCGGCCGGTCGATCCGCCATGGCTTTCACGCGCTGGCGCTGCACGAAACCCGCGCGGTCTTTGAACCCGTGATGTGGGAAAGCCCGCCCGGCTGGCCCGGCAACGTGGAACAGGTGTGGTTTCGCGGGGCGCATGGCGATGTGGGCGGTCAGGTCGGCACCTTCCCTCAGGCCCGGCCCCTGGCCAACATTCCGCTGATCTGGATGGCCGAACGGGCCGAGACGGTGGGCCTTGCCCTGCCGCAGGGCTGGCGCGCGCGCTTTCCCTGCGACCCCCAGGCGCCGATGATGGGCACCACGCGCGGCTGGGCGCGGGTGTTCCTGCTGCGCCGGCCCCGGGTGGTGGGGCGCGACCCGTCGGAAAGCATCCACCCCACCGCCGAGGGCGAACGTCCGTGGAGCTGGATGCCCTGGCCGCTGACCCGGCTTTTCTGAGGTTCGCGGGCTATTCCGCCGTTTGCGACCTTGAGGTGTCGGAGCGGGGGTTTCACACCCCCGCACCCCCGTGGGATATTTGCCGAGAGAGGATGAAGTATGTGAGGAATCCCCGCCATGCGTGAAGTGACTGTCGCCGCGACGCAGTTCGCCTGTTCCTGGGATTTGCCCCGCAATGCCGACAAGGCCGAAGAGCTGATCCGCCGGGCTGCGGGGCAGGGGGCCAATGTGGTGCTGATTCAGGAGCTGTTCGGCGCCCCCTATTTCTGCATCGAGGAGCGGGCCGAGTATTTCCCGCTGGCCCAGCCGATGGAGGGGCATCCACTGATCGCGCGGTTTTCGGATCTCGCGCGCGAATTGGGCGTGGTGCTGCCCTGTTCCTATTTCGAAAAGGCGGGGCAGGCGCATTTCAACTCGGTCGCGATGATCGACGCGGGCGGCAAGGTTCTGGGCAATTACCGCAAAACCCATATCCCGCAGGGCCCGGGCTATGAGGAGAAGTACTATTTCTCGCCCGGAGACACCGGCTATCGCGTCTGGGATACCGCCTTTGGCCGGATCGGCGTGGGCATCTGCTGGGACCAGTGGTTTCCCGAATGCGCGCGGTCGATGGCGCTGATGGGGGCCGAGATGCTGCTTTATCCCACCGCCATCGGGTCAGAGCCGCCGGCCCCCGGCTATGACAGCCAGCCGCATTGGGAAATGGTGATGCGGGGCCATGCGGCGGCCAACATCATGCCGGTGGTGGCTTCGAACCGGATCGGTACGGAAACCGCGCCCGGCGGAACCGGGGTGACCTTCTACGGGTCAAGCTTCATCGCCGACCAGACCGGCGCGCTGATGGCCAAGGCGGCGCGGGGGGAAGAGGCGGTGCTGATCCACCGCTTCGATCTGGACGCCATCGCCGCCCTGCGCGGCAGCTGGGGCCTGTTCCGCGACCGGCGGCCGGCGACCTATGGCGCGGTGGCCACGCTGGACGGGCGCCTTTAGCCCTTGATCGTCATCTGC
>JACZKR010000128.1 GCA_014859945.1 Paracoccaceae bacterium
TCCGGCAACTGTGAATGTTCCGTCCGACCTGCGGGCCTATGATCCGGTCAGTCAATCAGACCCCGGGCGGATCATGAAACACGCGCTTCTGTTTTCCCTTTCCCTTCTGACCCTTGCCGCCTGCGACCCGGCACAGATGGCCGACAAGGCCGGTCGCCGCGCTGCCGAGACGGTGGTGCGCCCGGTGGTGGGCAACTATCTGGCCGGCGCGCAGGCCGATGCCGCGACGCGCTGCATCGTTGAAAATGCCAGCGCCGATGACGTGCGGCTTCTGGCCCGCGATATCGCGGTCGAAGCGGGCAGCAACACCGTGGCCAATGTGCTGCGCATCGCGGCGCAGCCCAACACGCTGGCCTGTTTCGCCCGCTCCGGTGTGGCACCGCTGGGAGGGATGGCCCGATGATCCGCGCGTTTGCCCTGTGCCTGCTGGCCCTGCCGGTGCTGTCTGCCTGCGGTCCGGTCCCGGTGGAAGAGGCCGAACGCGCCTGCGTTGACCGCGCCAACCTGGCCCTGCGCCCGCGCGGCGAGGTGGGGGTGGGCGTGCGGTCCGATGGCAAGGCCGCCGGCACGTTTGAGGTGCATGTCTCGTCCGACTACCTGATGGGCCGCGATCCGGCCGCCGTCTTCAACTCCTGCGTTCAGCAGAAATCCGGGCAGTTCCCCTCGCGCCCGCTTTACGATCAGCCCGGCTGGCGGGGGTAACCCCGCCGCCCCCCGCCCGAGACGCAAGCCAAGACCCTGGAAGGCAAGCAAATGGTCCAGTTCACGCTTCCCAAGAATTCGAAGATCCGCACCGGCAAGACCTGGCCGAAGCCCGAGGGCAAGAATGTGCGCAAGTTCCAGATCTACCGCTGGAACCCCGATGACGGGGAAAATCCGCGGGTCGATACCTATTTCATCGACATGGACAAATGCGGCCCGATGGTTCTGGACGCGCTGATCAAGATCAAGAACGAGATCGACCCGACGCTGACCTTCCGCCGGTCCTGCCGCGAGGGGATTTGCGGGTCCTGCGCCATGAACATCGACGGCATCAACACCCTGGCCTGCATCTACGGGCTGGATGAGATTCGCGGCGATGTGAAGATCTACCCGCTGCCGCACATGCCGGTGATCAAGGACCTGATCCCCGACCTGACGCATTTCTACGCCCAGCATGCCAGCATCATGCCCTGGCTGGAAACCAAGACCAACCGCCCCGCCAAGGAATGGCGCCAGTCGATCGAAGACCGGAAAAAGCTGGACGGGCTTTATGAATGCGTGATGTGCGCCTCGTGCAGCACGTCCTGCCCCAGCTACTGGTGGAACAGCGACAAATACCTTGGCCCGGCAGCCCTGCTGCACGCCTACCGCTGGATTATCGACAGCCGGGATGAGGCAACGGGAGAGCGTCTGGACAATCTTGAAGACCCCTTCAAGCTCTACCGCTGCCACACCATCATGAACTGCGCCAAGACCTGCCCCAAGGGCCTGAACCCGGCCAAGGCGATTGCCGAGATCAAGAAGATGATGGTCGAACGGGTGGTCTGACCCCTGTCAAACGCACCGACAGGCCCGGTCCCGCGACCGGGCCTTTTTGCTGCGCCTATCCCAGCGCCCGCAAGGCCTCAAGGATCGTCTCGTCATACTGCTCGATCCCCTCGGTCGCGGCGTGGATCGCATCGACGATGCCGTTCAGCTCGGCCTTTTCGGCGTCGGTGAAAGGGGCTGAGGACCGGGTCAGCCCGGAAATCGTGCGGCTGGTGGCGGGGCCTGTCGCATAGGTCCAGCCGTGCAGCAGGCCATGCGCCTCGGCCGCGGCGATCACGCCTTCGGGGTCCTGTTCGCGCAGGTCATGCCAGTTGACCCCGCCCGAGTTCATCAGCCCCCAGCGCACCACCGGGTCGAAAAGCATGTAGCCCTTCTCGCTGTAGTGGTCGATCCACTCTTGCCGGTAGGTCCGGTACAGGAGCGAGGGCCGCGTGTAGCGGATATGGATGGCCAGGGCAAAGCCCGTGTCGCAGATGTGCCCCAGCCGGGCCAGCAAAGCAGCCACGTCATCCACGGTCCTACGGTCGGCGCCCATTATCATCCTCAGGCTGTCAGGTGTTGCGGAACACGCAATCAACGGGCACAACAGGTAAAGGTGACGCTAAGGCCGGCGCACCGGAACGGCAACAGTTTTGACGAGATGAGCTTACCGCAAACGCTGACTGACCAGATCGGCCTGATCTCTCCGGCAGGGTTCTATGTCGCGCTGCGGGTAGGATTTTCCTTTCCCGAAGAAGAGGTCAACCGGCTGCCCGAGCCGTGGGTGGAGTTTTACACCACGCACGGCTTTGTCGTGGACGATCCGTCGCTGAAATGGGTCTATGGCAACACCGGGGCGACGCGGGCATCAGACATCACGCTGCCCGATCCCCAGCAGGTGCGCGCGCATTCACGGGTCTTCGGGCTGACCTTCGGTGCCGTGGTGTCGGTTCTGCTGCGCAACGATATGGGCAAGCGCAGCTATGGCCTGTTCTTCCGCGACGACCGCGAGTTCACCGATGCCGAACTGTCGTCGCTTCTGCGCATCGTCACCGCGCTGCATGCGCCGCGCGTGGATGAGCCCAGCCTGACCGCCGCCGAGATCGAGGCGCTGAAGCTTCAGGCCGAGGGGCTGCGGCTGAAGCAGATCGCAGGCCGGCTGGGAATTTCCGAAAGTGCGGTCAAGGCGCGGCTGAACAACGTCAAGCGCAAGCTTGGCGCGCGGACCCAGTCGCAGGCGGCCTCCATCGCCGCCGCCCGGCGCATTCTCTGATCCGCTCGGCCGAATCAGCGGCCCCTTTTCATCCCATGATTGTTGGCAAAACCCCGGCGAAATCCCGGCGACGGGGTGATCTTTTGCACTCGCACCGGTTGAAACCGCAAGCGTTTCACGCGCAGGCGTAATATCCTGCCTCTGTCAAGATGCCCAAAGATGGAGGTCCAAATGAACAATATCCGCTTCGATTTCGCTACCCTGCACCGGCACGGCGCCGCATTCTGGGAGTTTCTGGCCCTGCGCAAGAAGGTCTTTGTCGATGAACTCGGCTGGGACATTCCCC
>JACZKR010000129.1 GCA_014859945.1 Paracoccaceae bacterium
GTGCTGGATGTGTCCTACCGCGCCACGGCGCCCGGGCTGGCGATGCACCGGGCGGCGCTGTTTCATGCGTTGTGGCAGGCGGCAATGGCGGCGGGCGCGCAGGCCGCGACCGGGGCGGCGGTAACGGCCGCCCCCCTGCAGGGCGACACAAGGATGCTGCTACGTCAGGGCGCCGAAGCGCTTGGCCCCTTCGATCTGGTGGTCGATGCCGGCGGCGCAGGCTCGGCCCTGTCGCCCCTTGTCACGCGGCCCCTGCCCTTCGGCGCGGTCTGGGGCCATGTGGTCTGGCCTGCGGATGCCGCGCTGCCCGGTGACCGGCTGTCGCAGCGCTACCTTGGCGCGCGGCGGATGGCAGGCGTCCTGCCCATCGGGCGGCTGCCCGGCGATGACCGGCCACGGGCCGCCGTCTTCTGGTCGCTGCCACGCGCCACGCTGGAGGACTGGCCTGCGGTCGATTTCGCCGGGTGGCGGGCCGAGGTCACCGCCTTCTGGCCCGAAATGGCGCCCTTTCTGGCCGGTCTTGCCGGCGCGGCTGACATGACGCCCGCCCGCTATGGCCACGGCACCATGGCCCGGCCCTTTGCCCCCCGGCTGGTCCATATCGGTGACGCCGCCCACCGCGCCAGCCCGCAGCTGGGCCAGGGCGCCAACATGGCGCTTCTGGATGCGATGGCGCTGACGCTGGCCTTGCAAACCCGCCCGGTGGACGCGGCGCCTGCCGAATATGCCCGGATGCGGCGCTGGCATGTGCGGGCCTATCAGGCGATGTCGGCGGGTTTCACCCCGATGTATCAGTCCGACAGCCGCCTTCTGCCACCGCTGCGCGATCACCTGCTGGCGCCGCTGTCACGCCTGCCGGTTGTGCGTCACGTCCTGACGGCGCTGGTTTCGGGCGACATGATCCCGCCCATCGCCTCGACCCGCTGGCCCTAGGGGCGCGGGACGGCTAGACTGGCGGCAAAGGAGCCGGCCCATGAAGGAACCCTCGGTCAACGTGCGCGGCGGCGCGCTGGAGCCCTGTTCGACAGCGCCGGTCACCGGCTTCTTCCGCGACGGCTGCTGCAACACCGGACCGCAGGACCGCGGGCTTCACACCGTCTGCGCCCTGATGACGGCCGAGTTTCTGGCCATGTCGAAATACCTCGGCAATGACCTGTCCACCCCCCGCCCCGAATACGGCTTTGCCGGGCTGAAACCGGGCGACCGCTGGTGCCTGTGCGCCGCGCGCTTCCTTCAGGCACATGAGGAAGGAGCGGCCCCGCAGGTGCGGCTGAACGCGACGCATGCCAACACCCTGCATGTCGTGCCGCTGGAGGTGCTGGAGCTTTACGCGGCTGACTGATCCTGCCGGGGGCGCAGCGCGCCGTCATCGCGCATCAGATCGTCGATGAACAAGGACAGTAACTGCGGCCGCCCGGTGACGCCCGCCTTGCGGTAGATCGCATTGGTCTGGGCCTTCACCGTGCCTTCCGAGGTCTGGCGCAGGGCGGCAATCTCGGCCGTGGACATGCCCTTGATGGCAAACAGCGCCACATCCGCCTCGGCCGGTGTCAGGCCCCATTCGGCGAAACGTTCGCGCAACAGGTCCATGAAGGCGCCCGAGGCGCGGCGCAGCCGTTCCTCGGCGCGGTGGCGGCTGCGATGCGCCCACCACAGCGACCAGGCCCCCAGCACCACCCCCAGAAACAGGCCCAGCGCGGCCCCGATCTCCAGCAGTTCGCGGTATTCCCAGGCCAGCGGACCGGACCACAGGCTGACATAGGACGAAAGGATATCGGCAATGAAGAAGAAGGCGCTCAGCACCTGAACAACCAGAATGGCGAGGATGGCCCAAAGCCGTGTCATGCGGCGACGGGCTCAATCATCGTCGTCATCGTCATCATCATCGTCGTCGTCATCGTCATCATCGTCGTCGTCGTCGTCGCCCCCGCCGCCGGGGCCGCTGTTGTCGTCGTCATCGCGGTCGTCGTCATCATCCCCGCGGCCGCCATCCTCATCTTCGTCGCCTTCAAGCCAGACATCGCGGAGAATCTCACCGGTCTTGGGGTTCAGCACGATCTCGCGCAGGCCGCGCCCCCGGCGCGCGACAATGCGGACGCGGCCCAGCAGGGTGCGGGAAAGCGAAATCTCGGTATAGCCCTCGGCCTCAAGCCGGCGGGCAATCTTGTCGCCGTAGTCTGCAAGCGCCGCCCCGGGGACAAGCCCCAGAAAAACGGTCAGCAAAAGGAAGCGTCTGCGGTTCATCACATCTGGCCGAGGGTATCGGCTCCCTTATCAACCCGAACGGGCGGCCCGGCAAGTGCAGGCCGCCCGGCGGGTGTCAGACGGGCGCCGTCAGGCCCGCCCGTCAGTTGTCATCGTCATCATCGTCATCATCGTCATCGTCATCATCGTCGTCGTCATCGTCATCATCGTCGTCGTCGTCGTCATCGTCATCGCCGTCATCGTCATCATCGTCATCATCATCGTCGTCATCGTCGTCGTCATCGCCACGGCCATCGACGAAGTCGTCATCGTCCTGACGCACCTTCACCCCGCTGCGGTTCGCATCGTCGCCCGCCGCTTCGCTTTCGGATTTCAGGATCGCGCCGGTGGCCTTGTCATAGACCACCTCGATCTTTTCATTGCCGCGCACGGCTTCGACCTTGATCTGCGTCGGGCCTTCCTTGACCTCGACATAGGTATAGCCCTCGGCGACATAGGTATCGGCCAGACCGCTGGCCGTCACCGCACCGCCCCCGGCCGGCGGCGGCGTGGTCGTGCCGCCCGTGCCGCCGGTGCTGACGCGGACGAAATCGCGGTTCCGCTGGGCGATCTCCACACCCGTCCGGCCCGCATCATCCCCCGCCCGGTCCGTCTCGGTCTTGAGGACGGCGCCGCTGGCCTTGTCATAGACCACCTCGATCTTTTCGGTGCCGCGCACCGCCTCGACCTTGATCTGCGTCGGGCCTTCCTTGACCTCGACATAGGTGTAGCCGGCCGCAACATAGCTGTCGGCGGTGCCCTGCGCGGTGATCTGCGCCTGCGCGGCAGTGCCAAGACCCCAGGCCAATGCCCCGGCGGCGACGGTGGAAAGAAGCAGTCGTTTCATATCCCTGATCCTTGTGAATGCCCGGCGCTGGTTGCGCCATGACCTCACCTGACCCGGATTTTCGGCGCCCTTCTATTGGCGCGGGGTTTAGCCGCCGGTCCATCGGCCCGGCGGTCTAGGGGCATAAACCTGGGTTTATGCGGCTCTCAGACCTTCATCTGCACGCCAAGATGCTTGGCCACCGTGAAAATGTCCTTGTCGCCCCGGCCACACATGTTCATCACGATGATGTGGTCCTTCGGCAGCCCCGGCGCGATCTTCATCACATGGGCCAGCGCGTGGCTGGGTTCCAGCGCGGGGATGATTCCCTCCAGCCGGCAGCACAGCTGGAACGCCTCCAGCGCCTCGGCATCGGTGATCGAGACATATTGCGCCCGGCCGACATCATGCAGCCAGCTGTGTTCCGGCCCGATCCCCGGATAATCCAGCCCCGCCGAGATCGAGAAGCCTTCCAGAATCTGGCCGTCGCCATCCTGCAGCAAATAGGTCCGGTTACCATGCAGCACGCCCGGGCGCCCGCCGGTCAGGCTGGCGCAATGCTGCATCCGGTCATCCACGCCCTTGCCGCCGGCCTCGACCCCGATGATCGACACCGAAGGATCGTCAAGGAAGGGGAAGAACAGCCCCATGGCGTTCGATCCGCCGCCGATCGCTGCCACCACCGTATCGGGCAGACGGCCCTCGCCCTCTTGTTCCGCCAGCTGCCAGCGCACTTCCTTGCCGATGATCGACTGGAAATCGCGCACCATCGCCGGATAGGGATGCGGCCCCGCCACCGTGCCGATGCAATAGAAGGTGTCGCGCACGTTGGTCACCCAGTCGCGCAGCGCGTCGTTCATCGCATCCTTCAGCGTGCCGCGACCCGAGGTCACCGGAATCACCTCGGCCCCCAGAAGCTTCATGCGGAAGACGTTCGGCGCCTGCCGTTCCACGTCATGCGCGCCCATGTAGACCACGCATTTCAGCCCGAACTTGGCGCAGACGGTGGCCGTGGCCACCCCGTGCTGCCCCGCCCCGGTCTCGGCGATGATCCGGGTCTTGCCCATCCGCCGCGCCAGAATGATCTGGCCCAGCACATTGTTGATCTTGTGCGCGCCGGTGTGGTTCAGCTCGTCGCGCTTCATATATATCTTGGCGCCGCCCAGTTCCGCCGTCAGCCGGGGCGCAAAATACAGCGGGCTCGGCCGGCCGACGTAGTGCTTCCACAGATCGTCCATCTCGGCCCAGAAGCTCGGGTCGGTCTTTGCGTGGTTGTAGCGCTCTTCCAGCTCCAGGATCAGCGGCATCAGCGTTTCCGACACGAAGCGCCCGCCGAAGATGCCGAAACGCCCGGCTTCGTCCGGACCCGTCATGAAGCTGTTCAACCCGTCTTCGGCCATGGCGATACCCCCTGCTGCTGCAACGGGTTTAGCGCCCTTGGCCTGCGGGGGAAAGGGGCGCCTGCCCTTGCATTTGCAC
>JACZKR010000130.1 GCA_014859945.1 Paracoccaceae bacterium
GCCAGCCGGCAATATGCCAAGCGCCAGCGGACCTGGTTCCGCAACCGGATGAAGGACTGGCGGGCGGTGGCGCTGCCGTGATCTTCCACAGACTTGTCCACAGCTTTCCCGCCCCCCGGCGCAAAGCGGCGCAATGACGCCCATTTTTCGCTTGGGTTGTGCACCTTGGCGCGGTTATCTGGGGCAAACAAGAAGCAGGCACAGCGATGAAGACCCTTCAGGACCCGGCGCAGATGCGCCTTGTCGCGATTCCCCGACTGGCCGCTGGCGGACGCTGGCGGGTCGAGGCGATGCGCACCCTGTCGGAGCCCTGTTTCCTGTGGTTCACCAAGGGTCAGGGCCGCATCACCATCGCCGGCCAGACGCGGGGTTACACCGCCCACAACGCCATCTTCATCCCGCCGGGCGTGATGCACGGGTTCGAGGTGGGGCCGCAGGTTTTCGGCACCGCCGTGTTCTTTGGCCGGGGCAGCAATGTGACGCTGCCCGACCTGCCCCAGCATCTGCGCATTCGCGAGGTGCATGCCCAGCAAGAGGTCAACGTGCTTCTGGACATGATCCAGCGCGAGATGGATGCCGCCACCCCGGCGCATGACCGGGCGACGCGGCATTATCTGGGGCTGCTTGGGGTCTGGCTGGAGCGGCAGGTGGCCAAGGCCGCCGGCGAGGCGCCGCAGCCCGATGCCGCCAAGCGGCTGGTGGCGCGCTATACCGCGCTGATGGAGACCCAGTTCCGCAAGGGCGCGGGCGTGGGGGAACTGGCGGCGATGCTGGGGGTTACGGCCACCCATCTGACGCGCTGCTGCCGGGCGGCCTGCGGGCGGTCGGCCATCGACATCCTGCAGGACCGCCGGATCTTTGAGGCGCGGCGGCTTCTGGCCGAAACCGACCTGCCGGTGGGGCGGGTGGCATCAAGCCTGGGTTTCACCTCGCCGGCCTATTTCACGCGGGCCTTCCACCACCTGACCGGCGTGTCGCCCTCGGCCTTCCGGCGGGCGCAGGAAGTGCCTGGGCCGATTCGCACCAACTGAGCAAACGCTCACCGCAGCATCGCAGGCCGCTGCCCGGCAGCGCCGGTCCGATGTGGGCCAATTTCGTCGCCCCGATGTCGCAAATGACACATGAACCAGCGAATCCCGGCGTTGACGCAGCGTCGAAAACGGTGCCGAATGAGGGGCAAGGCCAAGGG
>JACZKR010000131.1 GCA_014859945.1 Paracoccaceae bacterium
CTCCGCCCGCCTTGCGCGGCCATCAGCGCGAAAAGGCAGGCCACCCCCAGCAGCACCGGCACCACATAGACCGCATCCCCCGGATCGCGCAGCGCCGACCACAGCGCCAGCATCAGCCCAAGCCCCGCCACGGCCAATGCCGCAAGGCGCGGCGCGCGCTGCCCAAAGCCGCTGTGCCAGAAGCGCCAGACCACCCAGACCATCGCCGCCGCCACGGCCAGCACCGCGCCACTTGCCGGCAGCAGCGCCGCAACCGGCTGGCCATACCCACGACCGAAGGCAAAGATGCCCACGGCAAGCCACGCCAGAAACAGGGCGCAGGCCGCCCCGCCCGCCAGCAGCAATCTCTGCAGGATCACCAATGCGGCGGCCGGACATCGGCGGCCGGCGCTTCGGCCAGTTCCGCCTCGCGCTCGGCCTCGCGCTGCATCAGCATGGTGACCCGGCGCGTCAGCACGTCAATCTCGCGCCCCTGCCGGGCGACGATCTCGGACAGGTCGTCATTGGCCCGGATCAGATGGCTGAGCCGTTCTTCAAGCGCGTCGATCCGGTCCATGGCAACTGTGCTTCAAAAAGGGGTCCGCCGCAGCCTAAAGCCAACGGCCGGCGAACGGAAGGCCCCGCGCCGCCGCTTGCCGCCCCGCCGCCCATCCGCTAAGGCAGGGCCGAAGTTCAAGGGGAATGACCCATGTCCGAAGGCAAGACCCGCCGTCCGAGGGCCGAGACGCCCAAAGGTTTCCGCGACTATTTCGGCGCCGAGGTGACCGAGCGCAAGGCGATGCTGGATGCCATCGCCGGGGTCTATCATCGCTACGGCTTCGACCCGCTGGAAACCAGCGCCGTCGAAACGGTCGAGGCGCTGGGCAAGTTCCTTCCCGACGTCGACCGCCCGAACGAAGGCGTCTTCGCCTGGCAGGATGAAGACAAGGACTGGATGGCGCTGCGCTATGACCTGACGGCGCCGCTGGCCCGCGTTGCGGCGCAGTACCGCAACGACCTGCCTTCGCCCTACCGGCGCTATGCCATGGGGCCGGTCTGGCGCAACGAAAAGCCCGGGCCCGGCCGCTTCCGCCAGTTCTACCAATGCGACGCCGATACCGTGGGTTCGGGCAGCGTGGCGGCCGATGCCGAGATCTGCGCCATGCTGGCCGACGCGCTGGAAGTGGTGGGCATCCCGCGCGGCGACTATGTGGTGAAGGTCAACAACCGCAAGGTGCTGAACGGGGTGATGGAGGTCGCGGGCCTTGCCGGCGACGACAAGGAGGCCGAACGCGGCATCGTCCTGCGCGCCATCGACAAGATCGACCGGCTGGGAGAGGACGGGGTGCGGGCGTTGCTGGGCGCCGGCCGCAAGGACGAAAGCGGCGACTTCACCAAGGGCGCGGGGCTGGATGAGGCTCAGACTACGATAATTATGCGCTTTGTCTCCGCAAAGTCAGAGATCGAGAAGAGGCTCATTGATCTTCAAGGCGAAGCTCTTGCGGTTGCGAAGGGACTCTCGGCGTTCGTTAGGGAAGTGCGGGATGCGAATAATCCTGTGACGCGAGGCAAGCATTTGCCGAGCCAACTCGCATTGGAGGCTCACGCCCGCGTAACGCTAAAGTATCTCTCCGATATCGTCGAAGGTTCTGAAATTGGCGCCGAAGGCGTTGCCGAACTGGAAGCTATCGCGGAAATCCTCGATGCCGGTGGCTACGGCCCCGACCGCATCGTCATCGACCCCGGCGTCGTCCGGGGCCTTGGCTATTACACCGGCCCGGTGTTCGAGGCGGAGCTGACCTTCCAGATCACCGATGAAAAGGGCCGGCCGCGCAACTTCGGTTCTGTCGCGGGCGGCGGGCGCTATGACGGGCTCGTCAAGCGCTTCACCGGGCAGGACGTGCCCGCCACCGGCGTTTCCATCGGGGTGGACCGGCTTCTGGCCGCACTTCGCGCCAAGGGCCGCAGCACCGCCGACACCGCCGGCCCGGTTGTCGTCACCGTGATGGACCGTGACAGGATGGCCGATTACATGGGCATGGTGGCCCAGTTGCGGAATGCTGACATTGATCCCGATAACCCGGCCAAGGGCAAAATCCGGGCCGAGGTCTATCTGGGCAACCCCAAGAACTTCGGCAACCAGCTGAAATACGCCGACAAGCGCCAGTCGCCCGTGGCCGTCATCCAGGGCGGCAACGAAAAGGCGGCGGGAACCGTGATCCTGAAAGACCTGATCCTTGGCGCGCAGATCGCGCAGAATGCCACGCTTGAGGAATGGAAGGACCGCCCCGCCCAGGTCGAGGTGCCCGAAGCCGATCTGGTGGCCGCGGTGCGCCGGATGCTGGCGAAATGATCCGGCGGCTGGCCCCCCCTCCCTCTCCCTCCCCCACAAGGGGGGAGGG
>JACZKR010000132.1 GCA_014859945.1 Paracoccaceae bacterium
GGCGGCCGCCGCCGCCACCGCCGCGCCCGCCCATGAAATCGCCGAACAGGTCTTCGAACACGTCCGAGAAGGCGCTGGCGAAATCGCCCTGGGCGAAGCCGCCGCGCGGGCCGCCACCGCCGCCGCCCATGCCGCCTTCGAAAGCCGCGTGGCCGTAGCGGTCATAGGCCGCCTTCTTGTCGGCGTCCTTCAGGACCTCATAGGCCTCATTCACTTCCTTGAACTGGGCTTCGGCCTGCGGGTTGTCAGAGTTGCGGTCGGGGTGCAGCTCTTTCGCCTTCTGGCGGTAGGCCTTCTTCAGCTCTTCCGCAGAAGCGCCTTTGCTGACACCCAGAGTCTCATAGTAATCGCGCTTTGCCATGGCAAAACCCCGTTGAGGGGAACGCTGAGGGCGGCCACTTGGGCCGCCC
This sequence comes from Paracoccaceae bacterium, assembly GCA_014859945.1. Lineage (GTDB taxonomy): Bacteria > Pseudomonadota > Alphaproteobacteria > Rhodobacterales > Rhodobacteraceae > Fuscibacter. The sequence goes on from JACZKR010000132.1 coordinate 411, forward strand.
CCGGTCGGTTCCCAAGCGGCTTATTTCCGCTTGTTGTTGCCCATGTCCTCGAAGTCGGCGTCGATGATGTCATCATCCACGTCGCGCGGCCCGGATTCGTCGCCGCCGTCCGAGGCTTCGGCCTGCGCCTTGTAGATCGCCTCGCCCAGCTTCATCGCCGCTTCGGTCAGGTTCTGGATGCCGCCCTTGATCTTGCCGGCATCGTCGGACTTGAGCGTTTCTTCCAGCGCACCCATCGCCAGTTCGATCGCCTCGACGGTCGAGGGATCGACCTTGTCCGAGTGTTCGGCCAGCGACTTCTTGGTCGAGTGCAGCAGGCTTTCGCCCTGGTTCTTGGCCTCGACCAGTTCCTTGCGCTTCTTGTCGGCGTCGGCGTTCGCCTCGGCGTCCTTCACCATCTTCTCGATGTCCTCATCGCTGAGGCCGCCGGAAGCCTGAATGGTGATGGCCTGCTCTTTGTTCGTGCCCTTGTCCTTGGCTTTCACCGACACGATGCCGTTGGCGTCGATGTCGAAGGTCACCTCGATCTGGGGCACGCCGCGGGGCGCGGGCGGGATGTTTTCCAGATTGAACTGGCCAAGCATCTTGTTGTCGGCCGCCATCTCGCGCTCGCCCTGGAAGACCCGGATCGTCACCGCGTTCTGGTTGTCTTCGGCGGTCGAGAAGATCTGGCTCTTCTTGGTCGGGATCGTGGTGTTGCGGTCGATCAGCCGGGTGAAGACGCCACCCAGCGTTTCGATGCCCAAGGACAGCGGCGTCACGTCCAGCAGCACGACGTCCTTGACGTCGCCCTGCAGCACGCCCGCCTGAATGGCGGCGCCGGCGGCCACGACTTCATCGGGGTTCACGCCCTTGTGGGGCTCTTTCCCGAAGAACTTGGTGACCTCTTCGATCACGCGGGGCATGCGGGTCATGCCGCCGACCAGAACCACTTCGTCAATGTCGCCCACGGTGACGCCGGCGTCTTTCAGCGCGGCGGCGCAGGGCTTCATCGACTTCTTGATCAGGTCTTCGACCAGGCTTTCCAGCTTGGCGCGCGTCAGCTTGACCACCAGGTGCAGGGGCTGCCCGGTGTTGCGATCCATGCTGATGAAGGGCTGGTTGATCTCGGTCTGGCTGGAGGACGACAGCTCGATCTTGGCCTTTTCCGCCGCTTCCTTCAGGCGCTGAAGCGCCATCTTGTCCAGCGTCAGGTCAACGCCATGCTCTTTCTTGAACTCATCCGCCAGGTAGTTGACGATGCGCATGTCGAAGTCTTCGCCACCCAGGAAGGTGTCGCCGTTGGTGGATTTGACTTCGAAGAGGCCGTCGTCGATTTCCAGGATGGTGATGTCGAAGGTGCCGCCGCCAAGGTCATAGACCGCGATGGTGCGGGTTTCCTTCTTGTCCAGACCATAGGCCAGCGCGGCCGCCGTCGGTTCGTTGATGATCCGCAGCACTTCCAGACCGGCGATCTTGCCGGCGTCCTTGGTGGCCTGACGCTGGGCGTCGTTGAAATAGGCGGGAACGGTGATGACCGCCTGGCTGACGGTTTCACCCAGATACGACTCGGCCGTTTCCTTCATCTTCTGCAGGATGAAGGCCGAAACCTGGCTGGGCGAATATTTCTCGCCGCGCACTTCAACCCAGGCGTCGCCGTTGCCGCCGTCAACGATCTTGTAGGGGACAAGCTTCTTGTCCTTTTCCACCTCGGCGTCGCCGATGCGGCGGCCGATCAGGCGCTTGACCGCGAAGACGGTGTTCGAGGCGTTGGTGACGGCCTGCCGCTTGGCAGCCTGGCCGACAAGGCGTTCGGTTTCGGTGAAACCGACGATGGAGGGCGTGGTACGCGCGCCTTCCGAGTTCTCGATGACGCGGGGCTGCGAGCCGTCCATGATGGCGACGCAGGAGTTGGTCGTCCCGAGGTCAATACCAATGACTTTGGCCATGTGTGGTCCCTTTCCTTCGGCGATGTTATGGGGCGGAACCCATTCAGGCATCCCGTCCCGATCCCATGAAAGATCCGGCCGGGCGGCCGCCCGATCCGGCTTCTGGGCGTATATAGGGGGGCGGATTTGGGGCTGCAAGCGCTGTGCTGCGCCAGATCGGACGAATCCGACGGAACCTGTCGCCTGCGCGGCCTTGCGGGTTCAGGGGGCAAGGGTGCAGCAGCCGGCCATCCGCGCGGCGGGATCGCCGGTCAGGAACAGATCGGCCCGGATGCCGAAGGCGCGGTCCGACATGCCGTCGCTGCAATAGCCGCCGGTCAGGACGGCAAAGCCTTCGGGCAGGGCGATGGCCGCGCTGGCGCTGTAGGGGGTGCCGGGCCAGCGGGCGGTGACGGTGGTAAAGCGGTCGCCGCCTTCGGGGGTGGAATAGACCGCGACACCCGTGGCCGGTTCGATGCCCAGCGACCAGAAGGGTTCCGTCCCCAGGCAGCGCAGCGGTGTTTCAAGCGCGAACCAGTCGGGGCCGGGCTGACGGGCCATGAAGCGCAGGTTGACCCAGCCCGAACCCTCACCCGTGTTCACAAGGCCCCAGTTGCCGCTTTCTTCGACCACTTCGACGGATTTCGCGTCGGGCGGCAGGGTGCCGACCACAGCCGCTTCGGCCTTGCCCTCGGCGCGGATGTTCAGCAGGTCGCCGGCGGCAACGCCCGAGACGTCATAAAGCGCGGGCAGGCTGTCGGCGGCGGCAGGCCCGGCCAGAAGCGCAAGGATCAGCGCAAGCCCCCTCATCTGCGGGCGTTCCAGCTGACCGAAGCGTGACGCGAGGTATAGCGTTCGCCCATCAGCCCGACGACGATCAGGATCGCGGTGACGATCACCGGATAGGTGGGCGAGCTGTAGCGCGGCGTGTAGTTCAGGAACATGAAGCCCCGCGTCTGGTCGATGACATGGAACAGCGGGTTCCACATGAAAAGCTGCAGGATGTACATGGGCGTCGCGTTGGCCAGGAACAGCTTGCCCGAAAACACCATGTTGGCCCGCGAATAGGCCATGGTCGCCACCCCGAAGAAATCCGGGGCCCAGGGTGTCAGCGCCTTGAAGCACAGGCCGATGGCGCAGCCCGACAGCCAGGCCATCAGATACATCGTCAGGACGCCGACGGGTTCGTCGATGGTGATGGGGTTCCAAAGGACGTGGTAGGCGTAAAGGATCACCGCCGCCGACAGCGTCTGCAGGTAAAGCGCGCTGAGCGCGGATGAGCAGATCGAGACCAGCGAATTCATCGGCGTGTGCTTCATCATCGCCGAGGTCGGGCCTTCGGCGGCGCTGACGGCGCGGATGGCCTTGGTATGCGTCATGAAGCTGAAGATGCCCGACATGATATACAGCATGCGGTCGCCGCGCACCGGGGCATTGCTGTTGCCGATCAGGTGGAACAGAAGGAACATGATGCCGATGCCGATGATCGACTGGGCGATGGACTTCAGCAGCCCCACCACGGCGTTGCCGTTCGACTTGCGGACATGGCGGACGGCGGAATGGAAGATCAGTTCCAGCAGCGCAAAGCCGCTTTGAACAGGGCCTTTCCTGACTTCACCGCGGAACATCTGCGCATCCTCATGGGTCTGACGACCGGTATGGTCAGGAAATCTTGCCGTTCCCTTAGCAAGCGATGATAAGGGCGCGGGGAGATTTAATCAACGTTGCGGGTCTCTTGCCGCCCGCGAAGGAGCTGCAATGGATTTTGACCGCCTGATTCCGACCATCCGCCGCCTTGCGCTTGAGGCCGGTGACCGCATCATGGAGGTCTATAACGGCCCCGATTTCGAGGTGAAGGCCAAGGGCGACGCCAGCCCGGTGACCGTGGCCGATGAGGCAGCGGATGCGCTGATCTCGGCCGGGCTGCGGGCGGCCTTTCCCGATGTGGTGCTGATCACCGAGGAACAGGCGGCCAGCCATGCGCTGAGCGCGAAGACCTTCCTGATCGTCGATCCGCTGGATGGCACCAAGGAATTCGTGCAGCGCCGCGGCGATTTCACGGTGAACATCGCCTATGTGCAGGACGGGGTTCCGTTGCGCGGCGTGGTCTATGCCCCGGCGCAGGGGCGGCTGTTCTACACCCAGTCCGACGGCACGGCGGTCGAGGAAACCGGCGCGCTGGACAAGGACCGCCCCGGCAACCTGCGCCGCATCACGGTCAGCCAGCCCGACAACGGCGCGCTGATGGTGGTGGCGTCGAAAAGCCACCGCGATCAGGCGACCGACGATTACATCGGGAAATACGCGGTCAAGGACATGAAATCGGCCGGTTCCAGCCTGAAATTCTGCCTTGTCGCCACCGGCGAGGCCGATCTTTACCCCCGTCTGGGCCGCACCATGGAATGGGATACCGCTGCCGGCGATGCCGTTCTGCGCGGCGCGGGCGGGCAGGTGGTGCGTTTTGACGACCACAGCCCCCTTGCCTATGGCAAGCCGGGTTGGGACAATCCGTTCTTCATCGCGCTGTCGCCGGGGGTCGGTCTGAAGAAATGAGCGTTCTGGTTGCCATTCCCGCCCGCTATGCAAGCACCCGCTATCCGGGCAAGCCGCTGGTTTCCCTGAAGGGGCCGGATGGCGAAAAGACCCTGATCCGCCGCAGCTGGGAAGCGGCGGTGGCGGTGCGCGGGGTGGACCGGGTGGTGGTGGCAACCGATGACGCGCGCATCGCCGATCACGCGGCGGGCTTCGGGGCCGAGGTGGTGATGACCTCTTCGGCCTGCCAGAACGGCACCGAACGCTGCGCCGAGGTGGCCGCCGCCCTGCCCGGCTATGAGGTGGTGGTGAACCTGCAGGGCGATGCGCCGCTGACGCCGGCGTGGTTCGTCGAGGAACTGGTCGCCGGGCTGCGCGCCGATCCGGGGGCCGATATCGCCACGCCGGTCCTGCGCTGTGACGGGCGGGCGGTGG
>JACZKR010000133.1 GCA_014859945.1 Paracoccaceae bacterium
GATCGCCGCACGCCACGCCAGCCGCAGCCCCCGCAGCGCCGCACCCGCCCGGCGGCAGGCGACGGCGCAACTGTCGCTGGACCTCTGATGGCGAAGATGCGGCGCAAGGGCGACCTGCCGGTGAAGACCTGCGCCACCTGCGGCCGCCCGATGGCCTGGCGCAAGGCCTGGGCGAAGGTCTGGGAAGAGGTGCGCCACTGCTCCGACGCCTGCCGCAGGCGCAAGGCCCCGGCAGGCGCCGCCGATGTCAGTCGGCCCCGATGAAGCGCGCCAGCTTGCCCAGCGTCTGCAGGCCAAGCTCGACAGCGCCGAAGCCGCGGGCGTCTTCGTATTCCTTGCGGGACGAGAAGATCATGCCCAGCGTGACCTTCGTCACCCCGCCATCTTCGGCAAAGCTGGCCCAGGCATCGGCATGCTTTGGCCCGTTCTCGCCCCAGTGCAGGGTATATTCGATCCGCGCCTCGGGACGGACAAGGGTGTAGCGGTGATGATTGGGATAGACCGTGCCATCCGGCCCGATCATGTCGAACACCCATTCACCGCCTTCGCGCAGGTCGATCCGCGAGGTGCGGCAGGAAAAGCCATCCGGCCCCCACCATTTCGGCAGGGTCTCGGCGTTCATCCAGGCGCCCCAGACCATGTGGACCGGCGCCCGGATGACACGCTCGATCAGCATGGTCCGGTCGGAAGCGTCATCCATCATTTCAGCCCCTGCACATATTCTTCCAGCTGCGTCGCCACCGTGCCCCAGCCGTCGTAGAAGCCCATGTCGCGGTGGGCCTGCGCGGTGCCGGCGTTGCGGTGCCGGGCGGTCGCGGTATAGCGGGTCCGGCCGTTGCCCAGATCCTCGAAGGTCAGGATCGCGGTCATGAACGGTTCGGGCGCGGGTTTCCAGTCGGCGGTGTAAGCGTCCGTGAAGACCAGCTTTTCGTTGGGGATCACTTCCAGATAGACGCCGTTGTTTTCCATCAGGTTGCCATCCACCTCGAACGTGGTGTTGCAGGCCCCGCCCGGACGCACGTCCAGATGGCAATAGGTCACCTTGTGGGGCTTCGGCACGAACCAGTGCACCAGATGTTCCGGCGTGGTCCAGCATTTGTACAGCAGTTCACGGGGCGCGTTCATCTCGCGCACCAGTTGCAGGTCCAGTTCGGGATCAAGTTGCATGGGGTCTCCTTTCAATCAGCAAATGTCGGCGCAACGGTGGCAAGCTGGTCGGCAACGGTGCCCCAGCCATCGTGAAAGCCCATCCCGGCATGGCGGGCGGCATCTTCGGCACGCGCATGGCGCGCGATCGCGCTGTAACGGGTCGCGTCGCCTTCGGGGATCAGCGCGATTTCGGCGGCAAAGCCGAACATCGGGCGGGCCACCGGCACGAAGCCCCGGGTCATCAGGTCGGTGAAAAACAGGCGGCGGGGCGCCTCGGCCTGCAAGATCATCATCTCGACAGGGTGTTCGGTGCCGTCGGGCATCCGCATCAGGGTATAGAAGCGCCCGCCCGGCTGCGGCTCGATCACCATGTCGGCCACTTCGACCGGTGCGGGCACCCACCATTGGCGCAGGCGGTCGGCCTCGGTCAGGCAGCGCCAGACTACCGCGGGCGGCGCCGGTATCAGCCGGGTGACCTGCAGGACCTGTGCGGTTTCAGGACTTGCCGGCATCGCCCTGCTCCATCAGCTTCATCACATAGGCCTCAAGCCGGTCGGCGCGGCCTTCCCAGATTGCCCGCTGTTCCTCCAGCCAGTCGGCCGTGGCGGCCAGCGTATCGGGCCGGGCGCGGCACAGGCGGGTGCGGCCGGTCTTTTCGGTGGCGATCAGTTGCGCCTCTTCCAGCACCGACAGGTGGCGCATCACCGTTGGCAGGGCCAGACCGGTGGGCCGCGCCAGTTCGGATACCGGCACCGCGCCCTTTCCCAGCCGCGCCAGCATGGCCCGCCGCGTGGGGTCGGACAACGCCTGGAAGATGAGGTTGAGGTCGGGATCAAACTTAGCCATATCGCTAAGTATCACGCTCCACCGCCCTTGACAAGCCAAAGATGGATTTTCAGGCTTTGGCGAAAGCTCATGTCGCCGGTAAAGAACAATGGGCCTGCGGCCCGGGTTGCCTGTCGCGGCGCCGGCCCGTATTTGTAGACCGGTGTATACCAAAGGAGGGCCGATGATGGCCGGACGGCTGGATCGGAACGGATTGCAGGTTGACGCGCGGCTGGCGGCCTTTGTCGAAGGGCAGGCGCTGCCGGGCACCGGGGTTGAGCCTGCCGCCTTCTGGGCGGGGATGGCTGCGGCGCTGCGCGATCTTGCACCGAAGAACCGCGCCCTTCTGGCCCGCCGGGACGCGCTTCAGGCGCAGATCGACGCCTGGCACCGCGACCATCGCGGCCAGACCACCGACCCCGCCGCCTACCGCGCCTTTCTGGAAGAGATCGGCTATCTGCTGCCCGAAGGCCCTGATTTCCAGATCGGCACCGCGAACGTGGACCCCGAGATCGCCCGCATTCCCGGCCCGCAACTGGTGGTGCCGGTGATGAACGCGCGCTATGCGCTGAACGCCGCCAACGCCCGCTGGGGCAACCTCTATGACGCGCTTTACGGCACCGATGCCATGGGCGACCTGCCGCCCCCCGGCCCCTATGACCCGGCGCGCGGCGCCCGCGTGGTGGCCTGGGCAAAGGCCTTCCTTGATACTGCCGCCCCCCTTCAGGGCGCGACATGGGCCGAGGTGACAGGCATCGCCACCGGCGCCACGCTGACGCTGGAAACCGCGAAGGGGCCGGTCGGCCTGCAACGGCCCGGCCAGTATCGCGGCCATGCGCAGAATGACGGCTGGGGCTTTGTCCTGCTGGAAAACAACGGGCTGAAGATCGAGATCCTCGTGAACCCCGGTTATGGCACGGGCAAGACCGACCCGGCCGGGATTGCCGCGGTCAACCTGGAAGCCGCGATGTCCGCCATCATGGACTGCGAGGATTCCGTCGCCGCCGTCGATGCCGAGGACAAGGTTCTGGCCTATGGCAATTGGCTGGGCCTGATGAAGGGCGACCTGACGGAAGAGGTCACCAAAGGCGGCCAGACCACGACCCGCAAGCTGTACAGCGACTTCACCTATACCGCCCCCGACGGCAGCCCCCTGATGGTGAAGTGCCGGGCGCTAATGCTGGTGCGCAACGTCGGCCACCTGATGACCAACCCGGCCATCCTTCTGCCCGACGGCACCGAAGTGCCCGAGGGGGTCATGGATGCCTTTGTCACCACGCTCTGCGCCATGCATGACCTGAAAAAGACCGAAGGGCCGCGGAACTCGGCCACCGGATCGGTCTATGTGGTCAAGCCCAAGATGCACGGCCCCGAGGAAGTGGCCTTCGCCTGCGAGATCTTCGACCGGGTCGAGGCGGTGCTGGGCCTGCCGGCAAATACCGTCAAGCTGGGCATCATGGATGAGGAGCGGCGCACCAGCGCCAACCTGAAGGAATGCATCCGCGCTGCACGCGACCGGGTGGCCTTCATCAACACCGGCTTCCTGGACCGGACAGGCGATGAGATGCACACCGCCATGGAAGCCGGGCCGATGATCCGCAAGGGCGACATGAAGAACGCCGCCTGGATCAAGAGCTATGAGGATCGCAACGTCGATATCGGGCTGGCCTGCGGATTGCGCGGGCGGGCCCAGATCGGCAAGGGCATGTGGGCCGCCCCCGACCTGATGGGCGCCATGCTGGATCAGAAGATCGCCCATCCGATGGCCGGCGCCAACTGCGCCTGGGTGCCCTCGCCCACTGCGGCAACGCTGCACGCCACGCATTACCACCGCGTCGATGTGCTGGCCCGCCAGACCGAAATCGCGGCAGGCGGTGCGCGTGGCACGCTGGAGGCGCTGCTGACGGTGCCGGTCGCCCATGGCGTCAACTGGCGGCCGGAGGAAATCGCGGCCGAGGTGGAAAACAACGCGCAGGGCATCCTGGGCTATGTGGTGCGCTGGGTCGATCAGGGCGTCGGCTGTTCGAAAGTGCCTGACATCAACAATGTCGGCCTGATGGAAGACCGCGCGACCTGCCGCATCTCGGCCCAGCACATCGCCAACTGGTTGCACCACGGTGTGGTCAGCGAAGATCAGGTGATGGCCGCCCTGCGCAAGATGGCCGCCGTGGTGGACGGGCAGAATGCGGGCGATCCGGCCTACCGGCCGATGGCGCCGGGCTTTGACGGGCCGGCCTTCCGCGCGGCCTGCGATCTGGTCCTGAAGGGGCGCGAACAGCCTTCGGGTTATACCGAGCCGCTGTTGCACCACTATCGCCAGATCGCCAAGGCGGGCTGAACCCTCAGCCCGCGTCGATCGCCAGCGCGTGGATGCGCGTGGTCAGGTCACCCAGCGCCTGATGCACGGCGCGGTGCCGCGCCACGCGCGACAGAGGCGCCAGCGCCTCGGCCCGGATGCGCAGCGAGAAATGGCTTTCGCCAGACCCGTCATCGCCCGAATGGCCGGCGTGGCGGTGGCTGTCGTTCACGATGACCAGTTCGGTCGGGCGGAATGCCGCCTCAAGCCGCTGCCGCATCTCGGATTCTGCAGACATTTTCCCCGCGCCCCCTTCAAACCGCCGGGCAAATCCCTAAACTTGTGGCCCCGAGTCGGAAAGGCCCCAGCATGACCAAAGGCACACCCTTCGAATTCGATCTGCGCGTGTCTTCGGACAAGGCCAAGCGCAAGACCGGGCGCCGGGGCGGCATGTCGGGCGCCTTCGACACCTCGCAGCGAGCCTGCGATTTTCCGGGCTGCAAGGAAAAGGGCGCCTACCGCGCGCCCAAATCGCCCGATCATCTGGACCAGTTCTTCTGGTTCTGCCGCGACCATGTGCGCGAGTATAACCTGAAGTGGAACTTCTTCGGTTCGGCCACCGATGAGGAGTTCAAGCAGCTGTGGGAACGCGACCGCGTGTGGGAGCGTGAGACCAAGCCCTTCAGCCGCAAGGATGACGGCAACGCCTGGGCGCGGCTGGGGGTGAACGACCCGCTGGACATTCTGGGCGAGAAAAGCACCCAGAACCCGGGGAAACCCACCTCACAGGCCACGCGCAAGCTGCCGCCGACGGAACGCAAGGCCATCGAGATTCTGGATGCGCGCGACAGCTGGACCAAGACCGAGATCCGCAAGCAGTACAAATCGCTGGTGAAAGACCTGCATCCCGACATGAACGGCGGCGACCGCAGCGATGAAGAGCGCCTGCAAGAGGTGGTCTGGGCCTGGGATCAGATCAAGGACAGCCGCTACTTCAAGGAATAGCCCGCCGCCGCATCGCCAGATGCAGCGCGATCAGCGGCGCCAGCCAGACCAGCGTGACCAGCGGTTCCATAACCAGGTTCATGGCCACGATCACCGGCGCCCAGATCAGCCCGGCAAGCGGGTTCCCCATCATCACCTGCACCAGAATTCCGCCAGTGACGGCCGCCCCGATGCCCGTCGCCACCAGCGCGCCGCAAAAGGCCAGCGCCCAGCCGCCACCACCCGGCTGGCCGTAAAGCCGGGCCGGAACCAGCCCGCCCAGATAGCCGCCAAGGGCGGCGAAAAGCGGCAGCAGCAGTTCGCCATCGGCCACTTGCCCCCCCGTCATGGCAAAGGCTGTGGCAAAGGCCGAGAGCGCGTGGGCCAGAGCCGAGGCGAACAAGGGGGTCATGTGGGCACCCTGCGGATGAAGTCGTATTTCAGAAGCCAGATCAGGATACGGTCGGCGACCATCGGCGAAACGCCTGCCGCCGTCGCCAAGCTGTCGCGGCCCGCACCCGCCGCGCCTGCGGCTGTCACCGCCGACAGCACCGCGGCAATCCGGTCAGGCGGGGCGAAGATGCGCTTCATCCCCTGATAATCGCGCGCCGCCAGCGTTTCGGTCAGCCCCGCCCGGCCGGTCAGATCGCGCGCGATGTAGCGGTGCGCGCCGGGATCGGCGGTTTCGCTGGGCCAGCCGGCGAACAGCGCGGTGGGAGACGGGGCAACCGGTAGAGCCTCAGCCGGATAGCGGCGGGCGCTGGCGGCACCGGCGCGGCGGCGCGCCTCTTGCTCGGCCCAGAGGTCCTGCATCTGCGGCACGATCTGCGCCCAGTCATAGAC
>JACZKR010000134.1 GCA_014859945.1 Paracoccaceae bacterium
GTCGATGCGGCCGAACATGCCGCCCTTCTGCGCCATGACATCGCGATCAACGACATGCGGGTGCTGGACGAACGCGGCATCGTCGCCCCCCTGCGCGAATTTCTCGACAAGGTCCGCCGGGCCGGCGGCATGCTGCATGTCAGCCTCGATGTCGATTTCCTCGACCCTTCCATCGCGCCGGCCGTCGGCACCACGGTTCCGGGCGGCACCACCTTCCGCGAGGCGCATCTGGTGATGGAACTGCTGCACGAAAGCGGGCTGGTCACCAGCCTTGATCTTGTCGAACTGAACCCCTTCCTTGATGAGCGCGGCCGCACCGCCAAGCTGATGGTCGATCTTGTCGGCTCCCTCATGGGCCGCAAGGTCTTTGACCGCCCCACCCGGAGTTTCTGATCATGTCCGCCCCCTCGCGTCTGGCGCTGGTTCCCTTTCTTTCGGTCGCGGGCATGATGCGCCTTGTCCATGCCATCGGGATCGAGCCCTTCCTTGTCGAACTGGCCGAGGAAATCGAGGCCGATTTCCGCCGCTGGCCGGCCTTCGACAAGACCCCGCGCATCGCCAGCCATTCCGATGTGGGGGTGATCGAGCTGATGCCGACTTCGGACGGCGAAACCTATGGCTTCAAATATGTGAACGGCCACCCCGCCAACATGAAGCGCGGCCTGCAGACCGTGACCGCCTTCGGCCTTCTGGCCGAGGTTGAGACCGGCTATCCCGTGCTTCTGTCGGAAATGACCATCCTGACCGCCCTGCGCACCGCCGCGACCAGCGCCATGGCGGCGAAATGGCTGGCCGCACCCGGCGGGACCGGGGTGATGGCGCTGATCGGCAACGGCGCGCAGGCCGAGTTTCAGGCGCTGGCCTTCCGCGCGGTCTGCGGCACGCGCGAGGTGCGGCTTTATGATATCGATCTCGCCGCCACGGCGAAATGCGCCGCCAATCTGGCCGGCCGGGGGCTGCGCGTGGTGTCCTGCGCCACGGCGGAAGAGGCGATCCTGGGCGCCGGAACCATCACCACCGTCACCGCCGACAAGCAGTATGCGACGATCCTGACCGACAACATGGTGGGCGCCGGGGTGCATCTGAACGCGGTCGGCGGCGATTGTCCGGGCAAGACCGAGTTGCATCGCGACATCCTGCTGCGGTCGCAGATCTTCGTCGAATACCCGCCCCAGACCCGGATTGAGGGCGAGATTCAGCAGTTGCCCCCCGATCATCCGGTCGAGGAGTTGTGGCAGGTGATCGCCGGTCAGGCGCCGGGCCGCCGCGACGCCCGGGCGGTGACGCTGTTCGACAGCGTGGGCTTCGCGGTCGAGGATTTCAGCGCGCTGCGCTATGTCCGCCGCCGCCTGGCGGAAACCGGGCTGGCGCAGCAACTCGACATGATCGCCGACCCCGACGACCCGCGCGACCTGTTCGGCATGGTGATGCGGGCGGCGTGAAGGAGGGGCCGGGCGGGAGAAGGCGAGGCACTGCCTCGCCACCGCCCGCTGGTGCCGGGTCAACCGGAGTCGGTGCGGCGTGCAATGCCAGAGGCCGGCGCCTGCCCCGGCGGGCGAGAAGCGCCCGCCCATGGCGGGGCGGGCGCTGGCCGGGCCTTTGAGGCCCGACCTAGCGGATGGAACTCTCGGGAAGTGGCGAAGGCGATGGCCTTCGCCATGGCGGGCGGGAGATGGTGCGTGTAAACACGCACCCTATGCGGCAACAGTCGGCGCAACCTCGTCCGGGCGGGACACGGCGAGGCACTGCCTCGCCCCCGCCCATTGGTGACGCTTCAACAGGAAACGGTGCGGCACGCAATGCCAGAGGCCGGCGCCCGACCCGGCGGGCGAGAAGCGCCCGCCATTGACGGGGCGGGCGCTGGCCGGGCCTTTGAGGCCCGTCCGGTGCCGGTGGCGATGTTCCAGGGTGGCGAAGGCGATGGCCTTCGCCATGGATACCGAAGAGGAGGTGCGTGCAAACAGGCGCCCTTCGCGCCTTCCCTACTCCCCCTCAGGATCGGCGTAAGGGTGGCGGCCGCCCTGCGGGTCGGTCACCAGCCAGCCGCCGGCGCCATCGGCCTCCAGATAGCCCGGACCCAGCGGCACCTTGCCGAAACCGCCGGGGATATCCAGCACATAGGCCGGCAGCGCCGTGCCCGACAGCCGCCCGCGCAGCGTCGCCATGATCGCCAGCCCCTGCGCGATCGTGGTGCGGAAATGGCCCGCCCCGCGCGCCAGATCGCAGTGGTGCAGGTAGTAGGGCTTCACCCGGTTGCGGATCAGGGCGCGGAACAGCGCCTCAAGAGTGTCGGCATCGTCATTCACCCCGCGCAGCAGCACTGACTGCGACAACAGCGGCACCCCCGCCGCCACCAGCCGGCGCAGCGCGGCACAGGCGGCGGGCGTCAGTTCGTCGGCATGGTTGGTATGAACCACCAGCCAGACCGCCTGCGGCACCTCGAGCGCCGCCAAGAGCGCCGGAGTGATGCGGTCGGGCGCCACCACCGGCACCCGGCTGTGAATGCGGATCACCTCAAGATGCGGCACGGCCGACAGCCGCGCCATCAGATCGCCCAGACGCCGCGGCGACAGGACCAGCGGGTCACCCCCGGTCAGGATCACCTCCCGCACCGCGGGGGTGGCGTGCAGGTAATCCAGCGCCGCCTGCAGATCGGCCTCGGGGAGCGTGCCCTCTTCGCCCACCTTCTCGCGCCGGAAGCAGAAGCGGCAATAGACCTCGCAGGTCTGGGTGGCATGCAGGATCACCCGGTCGGGGTAACGGTGGGTCAGCCCGCGGCCGACCCGGTGGGCATCGTCGCCGATCGGGTCGGCGATGCCCCCGGTTTCCGCCTCACGCGCGTCGGGCACGAACTGCGCCGCGATGGCCGGCGACATCGCCCCCAGCATCTCGGGCGAGATGCGGATGCGAAACTCATCCTCCAGCCGCGCCAGCACATCGCGCGAGGCCTCCGGGGCAAGGCCCTGCGAAATCAGGTCATCGGCCGAGGTGACGGCAGGGCGCAGGATACGGTCAGAGCGGGACATGGCCGGCCCTTACCGGCCCCGCCCCCGCCGCACAAGGGGCGCCGCGCCGCCGCATGCTGTCCGGCAAGAGTAGGGTGCGTGCTTGCACGCACCGCCCGGGCCAAAGGTGCGTGTAAACCGCGCCCTACCGCCGGACCACGCCGCTAATGCAGCCGGAATTCCTTCACCACATTGCGCCACTCCCCCGGCCCGATCAGCTTGCGGTGGGTGAAGCGCACCGAATGCAGCGGGCCTTCGATCTTGTCCTGCCAGAACTCGATGAAGCCGAAAAGCCGCGGATAATCCGGCGCCAGATCGTAATCCTGCCAGATGTAGCTTTGCAGGACATGCCGGTAATCCGGCATCCGGTAGTAAAGTTCGGCCGTGGTCAGCCCATAGCCCTTCAGCATCAGTTCCGTCTCATTTGGCATCTTCGCGCGCCTCCGTTCCGCCTGCCGTTCCGCCCGATGGGGAAATCATGCCAAAGCCGAATTAAAGATCAATGAAAACAATATATTGTCACTCACCCGCGCTGGCTGCCAACAGCGCTGCCCCCCTGCCATTGCACCCCATGGCTAGCATGGTGTAAGGTCGCACCAACCAGATATTGACCCCTGCCGCGAAGGGCGCAAACGACGTGAACGACACCCCCGAAGACCTTGAAAAGACGGGCGAAACGCCCGAACGGCCCAGCTATCACGGCCCGCAGGTCGACATCGCGCAGGAAATGCGCACCGCCTATCTTGACTACGCGATGAGCGTCATCGTCTCACGCGCGATCCCCGATCTGCGCGACGGGCTGAAACCGGTGCATCGGCGCATTCTTTATGCAATGCACGAAACCGGCAACAGCCACGACAAGCCCTACCGCAAGTCGGCGCGGCCCGTGGGCGACACGATGGGCAAATACCACCCCCACGGCGACGGCGCGATCTATGACGCGCTGGTGCGGATGGCCCAGCCCTTCTCGATGAGCCTGCCCTTGCTGGACGGCCAGGGCAACTTCGGTTCGATGGACGGCGATGCGGCCGCCGCCATGCGCTATACCGAAGTGCGGATGGCCAAGCCGGCGGCCTATCTTCTGGCCGATATCGACAAGGAAACCGTCGATTTCCAGGACAACTATGACGGCAAGGACCGCGAACCCACCGTCCTTCCCGCCCGCTTTCCGAACATGCTGGTCAACGGCGCCGGCGGCATTGCCGTGGGCATGGCCACCAACATCCCGCCCCACAATCTGGGCGAGGTGATCGACGGCACCCTGGCGATGATCGCCGATCCCGACATCAGCATGGAACGGCTGATGGAGATCATCCCCGCCCCCGACTTCCCCACCGGGGCGACGATTCTGGGCCGCTCCGGCGCCCGCAAGGCCTATCTGGAAGGCCGGGGCAGCGTGATCATCCGCGCCAAGACCCATGTCGAGGAAATCCGCAAGGACCGCTGGGCCATCGTGATTGATGAGGTGCCCTATCAGGTCAACAAATCCGCGATGATCGAGAAAATCGCCGAATGCGTCCGCGACAAGCGGATCGAGGGCATCTCGGGCGTGGCCGACGAATCCGACCGGATCGGCGTGCGCGTGGTGATCGAACTGAAGCGCGACGCGACGCCCGATGTGGTGCTGAACCAGCTGTTCCGCTTCACGCCGATGCAGACCAGCTTCGGCTGCAACATGCTGGCGCTGAACGGCGGGCGGCCGGAACAGCTGACCCTGCGCGATTTCCTGTCGCATTTCATCACCTTCCGCGAAGAGGTGGTGGCGCGGCGCACCGCCTACGAACTGCGCAAGGCGCGTGAGCGCAGCCATATCCTTTGCGGTCTGGCCGTGGCGGTGTCGAACGTCGATGAAGTCGTGCGCACCATCCGCGCCAGCGCCGACGCGACCGAGGCGCGAGAACGTCTGATGACCCGCCGCTGGCCCGCCGCCGACATTGCCGGCTACATCCGGCTGATCGACGACCCGACCCATACGATGAACGAGGACGGCACCTACAACCTGTCCGAAGCCCAGGCCCGCGCCATCCTGGACCTGCGCCTGCAGCGCCTGACCGCGCTTGGCGTCAAGGAAGTCACGGACGAGCTGGAAGAACTGGCGGCGAAGATCAAGGATTACCTCGAAATCCTCGGCTCGCGCGACCGGATCATGGCGATCATCTCGGACGAACTGCGCGAAGTGCGTCAGCTTTTCGCCGTCCCCCGCCGGACCGAGATCGTCGACTGGTCGGGCGACATGGAGGACGAAGACCTGATCGAGCGCGAGGATATGGTCGTGACCATCACCTCGGGCGGCTACATCAAGCGCACCCCCTTGGCCGAATTCCGGTCGCAGAACCGCGGCGGCAAGGGCCTTGCGTCGATGCAGACCAAGGAAGACGACGTGGTGACGACACTGTTCGTCGCCAATACCCACACCGCGCTTCTGTTCTTCACCACCGACGGCATGGTCTACAAGATGAAGACCTGGCGCCTGCCGCTGGCCGGCCGCAATGCCAAGGGCAAGGCCATGGTGAACATCCTGCCGATCACCCAGGGCATCTCGATCGCCGCGCTGATGCCGGTGGACGTGCCCGAGGAAGACTGGGACAAACTGCAGATCGTCTTTGCCACCAGTGACGGCGACGTGCGGCAGAACGACCTGTCGGACTTCACCAACGTCAAGCGCAACGGCAAGATCGCGATGAACCTGCCCGAAGGCGTGACGCTGGTGAACGCGGCCATCGCCGATGAAAACGACGATGTGATGCTGGTCACCCGGGCCGGCCGCGCCATCCGCTTTGCCACCACGGAAATCCGCGTGTTCAAGTCGCGCGGGTCAACCGGCGTGCGCGGCATCCGTCTGGCCGAGGGGGATGAGGTGGTCTCGATGGCGATCATCCGCCATTTCGAGGCCGATCCGGCCGAACGCGCCGCCTATCTGAAGCAGCGCCGCCTGATGGCCGGCGTCACCGACGAGGCGGAAGCCGATGACGAAGAAGACGTGCCGGCGGGCGATCTTTCGCCCGAACGCTATGCCCAGATGTCGGCGGCCGAAGACCTGATCCTGACGGTCACCGCCGGCGGCTCGGGCAAGCTTTCCTCCAGCCACGACTACCCGGTGCGCGGACGCGGCGGCATGGGGGTGAAGGCCATCTCGCCCGGGCCGCGCGGCGGGCGTGTGGTGGCATCCTTCCCGGTTGAACTGGCCGACCAGATCATGCTGGCCACCTCGACCGGCCAGTCCATCCGCGTGCCGGTGGAACAGATCAGCTTCCGTTCCCGTTCGGCGGGCGGGGTGCGCGTCTTCAGCGTGGCCGAGGGCGAAGACGTGGTCTCGGTCGCCCGCGTCGCCGATCAGGGGGAAGAGTGATGGGGCCGTGGCTGCCCCTGACCCTTTTCGCGCTGTTCATCGGGGGGCTGATGATCCTGCTGACGCGCTATCAGGCCCGCAAGTATCAGGACTATCTGGCGCGCCAAACCGATACGGCCAAGGAGATGGTGGCAGAACAGCGCCGCACGCAAGAGGCCGTGGCCCGGCAGACTGCGGCGCTGGAGCGGATCGCCGTGGCGCTGGAACGTGAGCGCGCTTGAAAACGCCCTCGCGGCCCTTGCGGCTTCGGGGCAGACCACCAGCTACGGCGCCCTTGCCCGTGACCTTGGCCTGCGGATGGGCGAGTTGACGGCGGCACTTGAGACGCTGATGGAAGAGGATGCAGCCCTTGGCCGCCCCTTCCGCGCCGTCGTGGTCCATGCGCGGGGCGGCAGCCTGCCGGCCCGGGGGTTCTTCGACAAGGCGGCGGAACTCGGCCGCCCCGCCCCCGACCCCGCCGCCTTTGTCGCAGCCGAGCGGCGCGCCCTGACCCGCCCCTGATCGGTGCATTGCTGCACGTCTCGCCTGCGGCCATCGGTATATATGCGAATCTGCGCCGGATGTATCCGAACGCCATACCCGGACCGGGTGAAACAAGGATCGCATCATGGACAAACTTACCACCTACATCCCCTTCATCGCCCGGCTGCTGCTGTCGGCGCTGTTCATCGTCGGCGGCCTTGGCAAGCTTGGCGATGTCCAGGGCTTTGCCGGCTACATCACCATGGGCGGCCTGCCCGCCTTCCTGGCCTGGCCGGCCATCCTGTTTGAAATCGCCGTCGGGCTGGCGATGATCGCCGGTTTCCAGACCCGCATCATGGCGCTGCTGGCGGCAGGGTTCTGCGTGGTGACGGCGCTGCTTTACCACCTGAACTTCGCCGATCAGGTGCAAAGCATCATGTTCCTCAAGAACCTCGGCCTGGCCGGCGGCTTCCTGATGGTCTTCGCGTATGGCCCGGGCAAGCCGGCGCTGGACAAGGCCTAAGCACTGCGGCAAGGCGGCCGTGCTGACAGGGCCCGGGGGGAAACCTCCGGGCCTTTTCGTTGCGGCGGGCAGGCTTTCCTTCGCGCCCGAAACCCCCTAAATCCGGGGCATGACACAGACCCTTCACATCATCGGCGGCGGCATGGCCGGATCGGAAGCCGCCTGGCAGGCCGCCAGTATGGGCGTGCCGGTGGTCATCCATGAGATGCGCCCCAAGGTCGCCACCTTCGCCCACCGCACCGGCCTGCTGGCCGAGATGGTCTGCTCGAATTCGTTCCGGTCGGATGACGACGAACGCAACGCCGTCGGCCTTCTGCATTGGGAAATGCGGGCGGCGGGCGGGCTGATCATGGAGATGGCAACGGCCCACCGTCTGCCGGCCGGCGGGGCGCTGGCCGTGGACCGCGATCCCTTTGCCGAAGGCGTCACGGCGCGACTGCGGGCGCATCCGCTGATTACCGTGTCGGAAGAAGAGATTACCTCCCTTCCCTCAGACGGCCAGTGGATCATCGCCACCGGCCCCCTGACCTCGGGCGCGCTGGCCGAAAGCATCCGCGCGGCGACGGGGGCGGAAAGCCTGGCCTTCTTCGACGCCATCGCCCCCATCGTCTATGCCGACAGCGTCGACATGTCGGTGGCCTGGATGCAGTCGCGCTATGACAAGGGCGAGACGGTCGAGGAACAGACCGCCTACATGAACTGCCCGATGGACAAGGCCCAGTATGAGGCCTTCATCGACGCGGTTCTGGCCGCCGACAAGACCGAGTTTCACGAAGGCGAAACGGCCGGTTATTTCGACGGCTGCCTGCCCATCGAGGTGATGGCCGAGCGGGGGCGTGAGACCCTGCGCTTTGGCCCGATGAAGCCCGTGGGCCTGACCAACCCGCATTCTGCAGTAAAGCCCTATGCCGTGGTGCAGCTGCGCCGCGACAACAAGCTGGGTACGCTTTACAACATCGTGGGCTTCCAGACCAAGATGAAGTATGGCGCGCAAACCGATGTTTTCCGGATGATTCCCGGTTTGCAGGATGCCAGTTTCGCCCGTCTGGGCGGCATCCACCGCAACACCTTCATCAACTCACCCACCCTGCTGGATGACCGGATGCGGCTGCGGTCGCGGCCGAACATCCGCTTTGCCGGGCAGATCACCGGGGTGGAAGGCTATGTCGAAAGCGCCGCGATGGGGCTTCTGGCGGGGCGGATGGCGGCGGCCGAAATCCTGGGCCGCGACCTGCAGCCGCCGCCGCCCGAAACCGCCACCGGCGCGCTGATCACCCATATCACCGGCGGGGCCGAGGCAAAGACCTTCCAGCCGATGAACGTCAACTTCGGGCTCTTTCCGCCGATTGACGCCAAGGGCGGGCGGCGCGGGCGCAAGGATCGCTACAAGGCCTATACCGACCGCGCGAAAGAGGCCTTCACGGCGTGGCTGGGGTAACGCGCTTTGCCCCCAGCCCGACCGGGCCGCTGCATCTGGGCCATGCCTATGCGGCTATGGTGGCGGCCGGGCGGGGTGCGCGGTTTCTGTTGCGGATCGAGGATATCGACACGGCCCGCTGCCGGCCCGAATGGGAGGCGGCGATTTATGATGATCTCGCCTGGCTGGGGCTGAGCTGGGAACAGCCGGTGATGCGGCAGTCGGCGCGGCTGCCGGCCTATCAGGCAGCGCTTGTACAACTGTCTCAGGCCGGCCTGACCTATCATTGCGCCTGCACGCGGGGCGATATCCGCGCGGCTTTGTCGGCCCCGCAAGAGGGCGCGGCGGTGATCGGCCCCGATGGTCCGGTCTATCCGGGCACCTGCCGGGGGAAGGGGCTGGATCAGGGGGCTGTAAGGCTGGACATGGGCAAGGCCATGGAAAGACTGGGGGAAATCCGGTTTACCGAGACGGGCCTGCGGGCGGGCGAGCATGTTTTCAGCGCCGCCGCGATGGTGGAAGGTGTGGGTGATGTGGTGCTGGCGCGGCGCGACATCGGCACCAGCTATCATCTGGCCGTGGTGGTGGACGACGCGGCGCAGGGCATCACCGAGGTGACGCGCGGCGAGGATCTGTTCGAGTCGACTTCGGTGCATGTGGTGCTGCAGCGCCTTCTGGGCCTGCCGGTGCCGGCCTATCACCACCACCGGCTGATCCGCGACGATCAGGGCAAGCGGCTGGCCAAGCGCGACGACGCCCGCGCGCTGGCCAGATACCGCGCCGAGGGGGCGACGCCTGCCGATATCCGGGCGATGGTGGGGCTGTAGCGAGGCGGGCCGTGTGCCGCCGGGGTGGTCGCGAGGCAGGGTACGGGCGGGACAAGGCGAGGCACTGCCTCGCCCCCGCCCGCTGGTGCCGCTTCAACCGGAGACGGTGCGGCACGCAATGACAGAGGCCGGCGCCTGCCCCCGGCGGGCGAAAAGCGCCCGCTGAGGGCGGGGCGGGCGCTGG
>JACZKR010000135.1 GCA_014859945.1 Paracoccaceae bacterium
TGCCTCGCCTTTTCCCGCCCAGACGAGGTTGGAACGGCTATTGCCTGCGGATGGTGCGTGGTCCCCACGCACCATCCCCGCCCGCCCCTCAGACCACCTCTTTCACCGCCTCCATCGCCACATAGGTCGAGGTGCCGGCGACATGGGGCAGGGCGCTGATCCGTTCGGCCAGCACGCGGCGGTAATCCTGGATATCCGCCGTCCGCACCTTCAGAAGATAGTCGAAGCGGCTCGCGATCATGTGGCACTGCTCGACCTCGGGAATGGCCAGCACCGCCCGGTTGAAGGCCTGCAGCGCCGCCTCGCGCGTGTCGGCCAGCCGCACCTCGACAAAGGCCACATGCGCCTGCCCCATGCGGATCGGGTCCAGAATGGCGCGGTAGCCGGTAATCACCCCCGCCTCTTCCAGCCGCTTCAGCCGCGCCTGCACCGGCGATTTCGACAGCCCGATCCGCCGCGCAAGCTCGGTCGCGCTGATCCGCCCCTCCACCGCCAGAATCCGCAGGATCGCCTGATCGAAGCGGTCCAGATCGGTGCGGTCGTTCTGCATCGGAAATCCCCTTATAATCAGGCGAACCGCCTGCCATTTGCCTCACAATCGGGAAATCCGGCTGCCGGTTCCGCGATATGATGGGCCAAAGCGGAAGGAAAATCCACATGCGCGATATGGGTCAGGCCTGGAACGACATCCGGCACGCCAGCCTTGCAGACGAAGCCACCCTTGTCCGCCGCCTTCTGGCCGAGGCCGCCCTTCCCCCCGCCGACCGCGCCCGCATCGCCGCAGCCGGTGCCGATCTGGTCCGCCGCATCCGCGCCAGCGTGAAACCGGGGCTGATGGAGGTCTTTCTGGCCGAATACGGGCTTTCCACCGAAGAAGGCATCGCGCTGATGTGCCTGGCCGAGGCGCTTCTGCGCGTGCCCGACGCCGAAACCATGGATGCGCTGATCGAAGACAAGATCGCGCCGTCGGACTGGGGCCGGCATCTGGGCAAATCGGCCTCATCCCTTGTCAACGCCTCGACCTGGGCGCTGATGCTGACCGGCCGCGTGCTGGACGATGCCGAGCCGGGCGTCGTCGGCCATCTGCGCGCCGCCGTCAAACGTCTGGGCGAACCGGTGATCCGCACCGCCGTTTCCCGCGCCATGAAGGAAATGGGCCGCCAGTTCGTCTTGGGCGAAACCATCGAAGCCGCCATGAAACGCGCGCGTGAGCTTGAGGCGAAGGGCTACACCTACAGCTACGACATGCTGGGCGAAGCCGCCCGGACCGAAGGTGATGCCCGCCGCTACCACCTGTCCTATTCCAAGGCGATCACCGCCATCGCCGCCGCCTGCGACAAGGGCGACATCCGCTCGAACCCCGGGATCTCGATCAAGCTGTCGGCCCTGCATCCGCGATATGAGGTCGCCAAGCGCGCCCGCGTGATGGATGAACTGGTGCCCCGCGTCCGCGCGCTGGCCGGTCTTGCCCGTGCCGCCGGCATGGGGCTGAACATCGACGCCGAAGAAGCCGACCGTCTGGAACTGTCGCTTGAGGTGATCGAGGCGGTCCTCTCCGACCCATCGCTGGCCGGCTGGGACGGGTTTGGCGTGGTGGTGCAGGCCTATGGCCGCCGCGCCGGCGCGGTGCTCGACTGGCTGCACGGGCTGGCCACCCGCCTTGACCGCAAGCTGATGGTGCGGCTGGTCAAGGGCGCCTACTGGGACGCCGAGGTGAAGCGCGCGCAGGTGCTGGGCCTGCCCGGCTTCCCGGTCTTCACCCGCAAGCAGGCCACCGATGTCAGCTACATCGCCAATGCCCGCAAGCTTCTGGGCATGACCGACCGCATCTATCCCCAGTTCGCCGGCCACAACGCCCATACCGTCGCCGCCATCCTCGACATGGCCGCTCAGGCCGGCATCGGCCCCCGCGACTATGAATTCCAGCGGCTGCACGGCATGGGCGAACGCCTGCATGACCTTGTTCTGGCCGACCGCGGCACCCGCTGCCGCATCTATGCGCCGGTGGGGGCGCACCGCGATCTTCTGGCCTATCTGGTGCGCCGGCTTCTGGAAAACGGCGCCAACTCCAGCTTTGTCAACCAGATCGTCGATGAGGATGTGCCGGCAGAACGGGTTGCCGCCTGCCCGCTGGATTTCATGGAAAGCGTGGCTTCGGTGCCGAACCTTGCCATCCTGACCGGGCCGGCGCTGTTCGGCGCCCGCCGCAACTCGGCCGGGGCCGACCTGACCGATGCCGGAGACCTTGCCGCCATCGACAGCGCCCGCGCGCCCCACCTGACGGCGCTGTTCGACGCCCGCCCGCTGCTGGCCGGCCCGGTCGCCGGCGGTCCGCGCCTGCCCGTCCTCAACCCCGCCACCGGCGCCCCCGTGGGCCATGTGCTGACCGCTGCGCCGGCCGACGTGGACACCGCGCTGCGTCTGGCCGAGCCTTGGGCCGCCCCCGCCGCGATCCGCGCCGAAATCCTGCGCCGCGCCGCCGATCTTTACGAATCCGACCTCGGCCCCCTTTTCGCCCTTCTGGCGCGCGAGGCCGGCAAGACCCAGGCCGATGCGCTGGCCGAACTGCGTGAGGCGGTGGATTTCCTGCGCTACTACGCCGACGGGGCCGAGACGCTGGCCGATCCCGCCCGCGGCACCTTTGCCTGCATCAGCCCGTGGAACTTCCCGCTGGCCATCTTCACCGGCCAGATCGCCGCCGCGCTGGCCGCCGGCAATGCCGTGCTGGCCAAACCGGCCGAACAGACGCCGCTGATCGCCGCCCGCGCCACCGCGCTGCTGCATCAGGCCGGCGTGCCCGCCACCGCGCTGCAACTCCTGCCCGGTGACGGGCAGGTGGGCGCGGCGCTGACCCGCGACGCCCGGGTGCAGGGCGTGGCCTTCACCGGATCAACCGAAACCGCCCTGCTGATCCGCCGGTCGATGGCCGAACACCTTGACCCCTCGGCGCCGCTCATCGCCGAAACCGGCGGGCTGAACGCGATGATCGTCGATTCCACCGCGCTGCCGGAACAGGCGGTGCGCGACATCCTCGCCTCGTCCTTCCAGTCGGCCGGCCAGCGCTGCTCGGCGCTCCGCTGCCTTTACCTGCAAGAGGATATCGCCGCCCACACGCTGGACATGCTGTTCGGCGCCATGGACGAACTCGCCGCCGGCGACCCGGCCGATCTTTTCACCGACATCGGCCCGGTGATCGACGCCGAGGCGCAGCGCACGATCGCCGACCACATCACCACCGCCCGCGCCGAGGGCCGGCTGCTGAAGCAGCTGCCCGCCCCCGCGACCGGCCATTTCATCGGCCCAGCCGTGATCCGCGTCACCGGGATCGAGCAGATGGAGCGTGAAATCTTCGGCCCCGTCCTGCATGTCGCCACCTTCCGCGCCGGTGAGATTCCCCGCGTCGTCAAGGCGATCAACGCCACCGGCTACGGCCTGACCTTCGGCCTGCACACCCGCATCGACGACCGCGTGCAAGAGGTGGTCGATGCGCTGCAGGTCGGCAATATCTACGTCAACCGCAACCAGATCGGCGCGGTCGTCGGCAGCCAGCCCTTCGGGGGCGAAGGCCTTTCCGGCACCGGCCCCAAGGCCGGCGGCCCGCGC
>JACZKR010000136.1 GCA_014859945.1 Paracoccaceae bacterium
CCAGGGCCGCCAGCACCCGGCCGATCACCGCCCGCGTCACAAGCGGCCGCGCGCCGTCATGGATCAGCACCTGCGTCACATCGCTGCCCGCCAGCGCATTCAGCCCCGCCCGGACCGAGGCATCGCGCGTGGCCCCGCCCGCGACGATCTGCGCATCGCTTTCCAGCGCTTCGGCGCGCGCCATGTCATCGGGATGCACCACCAGCACCCGGCGAAAGCCCGCAAAAGCCTCCAGCGTTTGTGCCAGCACCGGCCGCCCGCCCAGCATCTGCCATTGCTTCGGCAGGTCGCCGCCGGCCCTTGTGCCCCGCCCGGCGGCCACGATAATCACCGCTGTCGTCATGCTGTCTCCTTTGGCGCATAGCTAAACCGCGCGGGGCGCCATGACAATCTGGCCGCGAAATCGGGCAGTTTTGCACAAATATTGAGCGTTGCACGGAAATAAGGCATATGCCGCCGCAACAGTCCTTGGCCCCACCGGCCCAAGGGCGCAGGATCGACCGCGAAGGAAGCACGATGTCCGCAGTTCTGACCCCCCTTGCCGGCGTAAGCCCCGTGATTCTGGCCCCGATGGCCGGAATCACCGATCTGCCCTTCCGGCAGGTCGTGGCGCGGTTCGGCGCGGCGCTGGTCGTGTCGGAAATGGTCGCCTCGCAGGATGTGATGAACGCCCGGCCGCTGGCGCGGGCACGGGCGGAACTGGGGCTGTCCGAGGCCGCGACCTCGGTGCAGCTGGTCGGCCGCGATCCGCACTGGATGGCCGAGGCGGCGCGCTATCTGGAAGGGCAGGGCGCGCGGATCATCGACATCAACATGGGCTGCCCGGCCAAGCGCGTGACGGCCGAGGGCGGCAACGGCGCCTGCGGATCGGCGCTGATGCGGGAACCCGACCTTGCGCTGCGGCTGATCGAGGCGGTGACCCATGCGGTGCAGGTGCCGGTGACGCTGAAGACGCGGCTGGGCTGGGATGAGGCCAGCCTCAACGCCCCCCAGATCGCCCGGATGGCAGAAGGTGCCGGCGTGCGGATGATCGCCATTCACGGCCGCACCCGGATGCAGTTCTACAAGGGCAGCGCGGACTGGTCGGCCATCCGCGCGGTGAAAGAGGCGGTGACGATTCCGGTCATCGCCAACGGCGACATTACCGACGCGGCCACGGCGGCCCGGGCGCTGGAACTTTCGGGCGCCGACGGGGTGATGGTGGGGCGCGGCGCCCAAGGGCGCCCCTGGGCGCTGGCCGAAATCTCGCATCGCCTGCACGGCACGCCGGCACCCGTGGTGCCCCGCGGCGCGGCGCTGGCCGATCTGGTCTGCACCCATTACGAGGCGATGCTGGATTTCTACGGCCGCGATCTGGGCCTGCGGGTCGCGCGCAAGCATCTGGGCTGGTATCTGGATGCGGCCGGGGCGGGGGCGCTGCGCGGCGCCGTGCTGACCGCCGAAGACCCCGCGCTGGTCCTGCGGCTTTTGCCGCAGGCGCTGTCCGAACCGGCCGAGGCCGCCGCATGAGCCCCGCGAACTACCGCAGCCCCTATCCGGTGCCCGGGGTGGTCTGGGCCTCGCTGCCGATCCCGACGCTGCTGGTCGGCCCCGATGGCCGCATCGCCGAGGTGAACCCGGCCGGTGAGACCTTCATGAACGCCTCGGCCCGGATGCTGCACGGCCAGCCGGTGTTTGACCGCCTGTCCATCGACGCCCCGATGGATGAGGCGCTGGCGCGGGCGCGGGCGAACCACGCCGCGCTTTTCATCAACGATGTCGATGTGACCACCGGCGAACGCCCGCCCGTTCAGTGCAACGTGCAGGTCGCGCCGATGCACGACAATCCCGACTATGTCATGATCCTGATCAGCCCGCGCGATCTGGCCGACCGGCTGGGTCGCGCCATGCAGATCAAATCGGCGGCGAAATCGGCGATCGGCATGGCCGAGATGCTGGCCCATGAAATCAAGAACCCGCTGGCCGGAATCTCGGGCGCGGCGCAGCTGCTGTCGATGGGGCTGACGCCCGAGGACCGTGAGCTGACCGACCTGATCGTCGAGGAAACCCGGCGGATCGTGAAGCTTCTGGAACAGGTCGAGCAGTTCGGCAACCTGCGCCCGCCCGAACGCCGCGCGGTGAACATCCACGATGCGCTGGACCGCGCCCGCAAGTCGGCGCAGATGGGCTTTGCCGCGCATATGCTGATCGTCGAGGATTACGACCCCTCGCTGCCCCCCACCTGGGCCGACCCCGATCAGCTGATGCAGGTCTTCCTGAACCTGATCAAGAATGCCGCCGAAGCGTCCGCCGGGCGGCAGGGCACCATCCGCCTGCGCAGCTTCTACGACCTGTCGCTGCGGCTGCGGCGCAAGGACGGGCCGGCGGCGCAACTGCCCCTGACCATCGAGATCATCGACGACGGCCCCGGCATTCCGCCGGAAATCGCCGCCGAGATCTTTGAGCCCTTCGTCTCGGGCCGCGAAAACGGCACGGGGCTGGGCCTCGCGCTGGTTTCCAAGATCATTTCCGACCACGAGGGCTGGATTTCGGTCGATTCGGTGCCCGGACGCACCGTCTTCCGGGTCTCGCTGCCCGTCGCCCCGCGTGAGGGGCCACCCAAGCCGAAGAAGGAGAGAACCTGATGGCCAGCACCCGCGCGGAGCAACTCTGATGGACGGCACCATTCTGGTCGCGGACGACGACCGCACCATCCGCACCGTCCTGACCCAGGCGCTGACCCGCGCCGGCTGCAAGGTGCATGCGACGTCCAGCCTGATGACGCTGATGCGCTGGGTCGAAGAGGGCAAGGGCGATCTGGTGATTTCCGATGTGATCATGCCCGACGGCAACGGCCTTCAGGCGCTGCCGCAGATCGCGCGGATGCGCCCCGGCCTGCCGGTGATCGTGATTTCGGCGCAGAACACCATCATGACCGCCATTCAGGCCGCCGAGGCCGAGGCCTTCGACTATCTGCCGAAGCCCTTCGATCTGCCCGACCTGATGAAACGCTCGGCCCGCGCGCTGGAGATGAAGCGCCGCGCGCCCAAGGTCGAACCCCCGCCGCGGCCTGAAACCGAGGAATTGCCGTTGGTCGGCCGCACCCCGGCCATGCAGGCCCTCTATCGGCTGGTGGCGCGGGTGATGAACGTCGATCTGCCGGTGCTGATCACCGGCGAATCAGGCACCGGCAAAAGCCTGATCGCCCGGGCCATCCACGATTTCTCGGACCGCCGCAGCCAGCCCTTCGTGGTGGCGCAGGCCGCCGATCTGGGCGGGGTGGACGGCATTTCCACCCTGCTGTCACGGGCGCGCGGCGGCAGCCTTGTGCTGGATGAGGTGTCCGATTTCGACGAAGACGCGCAGGCCCGCCTTGTGCGCATGCTGGATGTGATGGGCGAACAGGGGCCCCGCATCATGGCCACCAGCCAGGCCGATCTGGCGCAGCGGATGGAGGCGGGCAAGTTCCGCAAGGACCTGTACTACCGCCTTGGCGGTGTCACCATCGCCGTGCCGCCATTGCGTGAGCGGGTCGAGGATATCCCCCTTCTGGCCGAGCATGTGCTGGGCCGCGGTGAGCGGGAAATGGGCGTCAGCCGCCGCCTGTCGGCCGATGCCATGGCGCTGGTGCGCGCCCATCCCTGGCCCGGCAATGTGCGGCAGCTGGAAAACATGCTGCGCCGGCTGATGGTCACGGCATCGGAACCCGAAATCTCGAAAGCCGAGGTCGAGGCGGCCCTTGGCGCCGCCACCCCCAGCCAGCCCGTCAAGGGGGGGATGGAGGGCGAGAAACTGTCCGCCGCCGTCGCCCGCCACCTGCGCCGTTACTTCGATCTGCACGGCGGACAGTTGCCGCCCGCCGGGGTTTATGACCGGATTCTGCATGAAATGGAGATTCCGCTGATCGAGATCGCGCTGGACGCCACCGGCGGCAATCAGGCCAGATGTGCCGATTTGCTGGGGATCAACCGCAATACCTTGCGCAAGAAGATCACCGATCTCGATATCCGCGTGACACGGCGCCGGAAGCTGATGTAAAAGCGCAACATAGGCGTGTCCTTGCGGTCAGGGGCCGCAAGACAGATTCGTGTTGCGGTGGGGCCACGCCCTCCGCTGGTTCGGAGGTAGGGTCCGGTGGCGACATCCAGCGCCCGCAGCGCCACCTGGCTGCGCCTGATGCGCCTGCGGCGGCAGCGCCGGGTGCAGACCGGGCTGACCTTCGCGCTGGTACTGATGGGGCCGGTTCTGGCCATCCTGACCTTTCTGGCGCTGGGGCCCTATGACCTGGGTGCCTCGTCCAACACCCTGCGGCTGATCCTGCTGGCCGACCTTGTCTATGTGCTGCTGGTCGCGGCGCTGGTGCTGGCGCGGGTGATGCGGATGGTCGCGGACCGGCGCAGCCAGTCGGCCGGATCGCGGCTGCACCTGCGGCTGACCGGGGTCTTCGCCTTCGTGGCGCTGGTGCCGACGATCCTTGTCGCGATCTTCGCCGTCCTGAACCTGAACATCGGGCTTGAAGGCTGGTTTTCCGAACGTGTGCGCAATGTGGTCGGCGCCTCGCTGGCCGCCGCGCAGGCCTATGAAGAGGAACACCGCAGCGCCCTGTCGGAAGATGCGCAAAAGTTGGCGGCCTATCTGAACGTGGCCAAACAGTCGCAGTTCTTCCTGGATGACGGGCAGGTGCGCCCGGTGCTGACCCAAGGTCAGGCGGCGGTGCAGCGCGGGCTGAAAGAGGTCTTCCTGATCGACGGCGCGGGCGAGTTGCGGACCCGCGGCGACCGGTCCTACCTTTTCGATTTCGAGGCGCCCGGCGCCGAAGACATCGCCCGCGCCCGCACCGGCGAGGTGGTGGTGATCGAGGACTGGGCGAATGACGAGTTTCGCGCTCTGGTGCATCTTGATGCCTTCGCCGACCGTTACCTTTACGTCTCACGCACGGTGGATGGCCAGCTTCTGTCGCTTCTGGACGACACCCGCGAAACCGTGGACCTCTATCAGCAGCTTGAGGCCGAACGCGGCACGGTGCTGTTCAACTTCGGGCTTCTCTACCTTGGTTTCGCGCTGATCCTTGTGCTGGCGGCGGTCTGGCTGGGGCTGTGGTTCGCCGAAAGGCTCAGCCGCCCGATCGGCCGGCTGGCGGCGGCGGCGGGCCATGTCGGCGCCGGCGATCTGGACGTGCAGGTGACCGAGGAAGAGGGCGACGACGAAATCGCCACGCTGGGCCGCGTCTTCAACCAGATGACCCGCCAGCTGAAAGGCCAGCGTGAGGCGCTGATCGACAGCCACCGTCAGACCGAACGGCGGCGGCGGCTGTTCGATTCGGTCTTGTCCAACGTCACCGCCGGGGTGATCGGTCTGGATGCTGAAGGGCGGATCGACTTTGCCAACCGCGCGGCCGAGCGGCTTCTGGACATTGATGAGGCCGCCGCCGGGCCGCCCCTGTCGGTTGCCGTGCCCGAATTCGGCAGCCTGCTGGACCGGCTGCGCGATGACGGGGGCGAGGCGGTGCAGGAAGAACTGCGGCTGACCCGGGGCGGCAAGCTGGAAAGCCTTCTGGTCCGCGTTTCAACCCGGCGGACCGAGGGCGGGCGGCTGGAAGGTTATGTGGTGGCCTTCGACGACGTGACCGAACTGGTCAGCGCCCAGCGGATGGCCGCCTGGGGCGACGTGGCCCGCCGCATCGCGCATGAGATCAAGAACCCCCTGACGCCCATCCAGCTTTCGGCCGAACGCATCAAGCGCAAGTTCCGCCGTGAGGTGGCCGAACCCGAGGAACTGGAGCAACTGGCCGATGTGATCGTGCGCCAGACTAACGACCTGCGCCGGATCGTGGATGAATTCTCGAAATTCGCGCGCATGCCCGAACCCGACCGGCGCGAGACCGATCTGACGGCGCTGGTCCGCGCCGCCGTCATGCTGCAGGAAAACGGCCAGCCCGGCGTGCGCTTTGTCCGCAGCCTGCCCGATACCGCGCTGATGCTGGAACTGGACGCGACGATGATCGGCCAGGCCCTGACAAACCTGATCAAGAACGCCGGGGAAGCGATTGAATCTCTTCAGGAAAAGGGTGCAGGCGAAGGCTTCGTCCCCGAAATCCGCGTGGCGCTTGACGGGGATGATGAGATGGCCACCATCCGCATCGCCGACAACGGCATCGGCCTGCCGCCCGACCGGGCGCGGCTGTTTGAACCCTATGTGACGACCCGCGAAAAGGGCACCGGCCTGGGCCTGCCCATCGTCAAGAAGATCATCGAGGAACATGGCGGCACGCTGACGCTGGAAGACGCGCCCGCCTTTGCAGATCAGGCCCGCCGGGGCGCGATGGCGGTGATCCGCCTGCCGCGCGCCGGTGCGTCCCGCGCCAGGCGGGCGGCCAGAAGCACGGCCCGGGACGGGCAGGGGGAGTGATGACGAGCATCCTGATTACCGACGACGAGAAAGACATCCGCGAGCTGATCGGCGACATCCTGCGCGACGAAGGCTATCTGGTGCGTCTTGCCGCCAATTCCGACGAATGCATGGCCGAAATCAACGCCGAGCCGCCGGCGCTGATGATTCTGGACATCTGGCTGAAGGACAGCCGGATGGACGGGATCGACATTCTGAAGACCGTCAAGCGCGACAACCCCGATATTCCGGTGGTCATCATCTCGGGCCACGGCAACATCGAAATCGCGGTCGCGGCGATCAAGCAGGGCGCCTATGACTTCATCGAGAAGCCCTTCAACATCGACCAGCTGATGGTGGTGGTGTCGCGCGCGATGGAGACCAGCCGCCTGCGGCGCGAAAACGCCGATCTGCGCCGGCGCGACGGCGCCACATCCGAGATGCTGGGGTCAAGCCCGGCCTTCCGGGCGCTGAAGACCCAGCTGGACAAGGTGACCAAGTCGAACGGCCGCGTCATGCTGACCGGCCCGGCCGGGTCGGGCAAGGAAATGGCCGCGCGCTATATCCACACCCATTCCAACCGCGCCTCGGGGCCGTTCGTGTCGGTTTCCTCGGCAACGATTGAGCCCGAGCGGATGGAAGAGGTGCTGTTCGGCCGTGAAACAGCGGAACGCGGGGTGGAAAAGGGGCTGCTGGAGCAGGCCCACGGCGGGGTGGTCTATTTTGACGAGGTGGCCGACATGCCCCTTGGCACCCAGTCGAAAATCCTGCGCGTGCTGACCGAACAGCAGTTCACCCGGGCGGGCGGCGCCGACAAGGTGCGTGTCGATCTGCGGGTGATTTCTTCGACCACGCGCGACCTGCGGCACGAGATCGCCGCCGGCCGCTTCCGACAGGAGTTGTACGACCGTCTTAACGTCGTGCCCATCGCGGTTCCGGCGCTCGAGGAGCGGCGTGAGGATATTCCCGAACTGACCCGCCAGTTCATCGACATCTTCCACCGCACCCAAGGCCTGCCGCTGCGCAAGCTGACCGAAGAGGCCGAGGCGATGCTGCAGACCATGTCCTGGCCGGGCAACGTGCGCCAGTTGTGCAACGTGATCGAGCGGGTGTTGATCCTGGGCGACAACGGCGGCCCGGTCGAGGCGCGCGAACTGCCGGGGCAGGAGGCCACCGCCGAAGCCGGCGGCAAGCTGGTTCTGGGCGGCGCCATGGCCACCCTGCCGCTGCGCGAGGCGCGCGAGGTCTTTGAACGCGAATACCTGCTGACCCAGATCAACCGCTTCGGCGGCAACATCAGCCGTACCGCCGGTTTCGTCGGCATGGAACGCAGCGCGCTGCACCGCAAGCTGAAGTCGCTGGGCGTGGTCGGCTCGGGCAAGAACGGCCGGGGCGGCGAAGAGGATGACGAGGACGCCGAAGACTGATCGGCCCCCGGCGTTGACCCGTTCCCCCCGATCTGACATGCAGGCAGGATGACGGACCGGAGCCATTCATGAAGGTGATCATCTGCGGCGCGGGGCAGGTGGGCTGGCAGATCGCCCGCCACCTGTCGGGCGAGAGGAACGACGTCACCATCGTCGATCAGAACGCCGATCTGGTGCGGCGCGCGACCGAGACGCTGGATGTGCAGGGCGTGGCGGGCTTTGCCAGCTATCCCGACATCCTGGAAAAGGCCGGCGCCCGGGATGCCGACATGATTATCGCCGCCACCCATTCCGATGAGGTGAACATGGTCACCTGCCAGGTGGCCCATTCGATCTTTGCGGTGCCGCGCAAGGTGGCCCGGCTGCGGGCGCAGTCCTATCAGGACGCGATCTATGCCGATCTTTACCGCCGCGACCACCTGCCCATCGACGTGGTGATCAGCCCCGAACGCGAGGTGGCCGAGGCGGCGCTGCAACGGCTGGCGGCGCCGGCGGCCTTTGACACCGAAAGCTTCATGAACGGGCGGGCGCAGCTTCTGGGGATCGTGCTGGGCGAGGATTGCCCGGTGCTGATGACGCCGCTGCGCCAGTTGAACGAGCTGTTTTCCACGCTGCGCGCCATCGTGGTGGGCGTGCGCCGGCAGGACAGCCTCTTCGCGCCCGAACCGCGCGACCTCTTGCTGGCGGGTGACCAGATCTACGTCTTCACCCATGTCGAGGATGTGAACCGCACGCTGGAGGTCTTTGGCAAGAAGACCAAGAAGCAAGAACGCATCATCATCATCGGCGGCGGCAATGTGGGGCTTGCGGTGGCCCGCGCGCTAGAAAGCCGCACCGACCGGGTGCGCGCCAAGATCATCGAGCGCAACCGGGCGCGCGCCGAACTTGCCGCCGACGGGCTGACGCGGACCATCGTGCTGAACGGCGACGGCATGGACATGGACCTCTTGACCGAAGCCTCGATCGACCGGGCCGATGCGGTGCTGACGGTGACCGACGACGACCGCACCAACATTCTGGCCGCGGTCCGCGCCAAGCAGGCCGGCTGCCCCATGGCCATCGCGCTGGTCAACGACCCCACGCTGGCGCCCCTGATGGCGCCGCTGGACATCGACGCCTATATCAACCCGCGCGCCACGACCGTCTCATCCATCCTGCGCCACATCCGCCACGGCAAGGTGCGGGCGATCTATTCGCTGGGCGATGCCGAGGCCGAACTGATCGAGGCGCAGGTGCTGTCCACCTCGCCCATGGCGGGCAAGCTGATCCGCGATATCGAATTTCCTTCGGGCGTGCTGGTCGGCGGGGTGATGAAGGGCGAGAAGGTGATGAAGCCCACCGGCGATCTGAAGATCGAGGCCGGCGATGTGGTGGCCCTGTTCACCATGGCCAAGGACGTGCCCGAGGTCGAGCGCCTGCTTCAGGTCTCGGTCGAGTTCTTCTGAGGCCGGCCGATGCACCGCCTGCGCGAGGTGCCGCTTCTGATCCAGCTGATGGCGCTGACCGGGACGGCCATGCTGTTGCCGGCCATCCATGCCGCCGTGCTGCGCGATCACGCGCTGGCGCGGTCGTTCCTGTATACCGCCGCGCTGATCTGGGTCTTGTGCGGGATGCTGGGCATCGCCACCGCCCGCCACCGGCCCCGCAACGCCGCCCACAGCCATCTGGTGGCCGTGGCCGCCGCCTATCTGATCCTGCCGCCGCTGATGGCGCTGCCGCTGGTGCCGCAGGAAGGCGGCGGTCTGCCCTTCGGCGCCGCGTGGTTCGAGATGCTGTCGGCCTTCACCACCACCGGCGGATCGGTGTTTGCGCCGGGCGATCTGGCCATGTCGGTGCATCTGTGGCGGGCCCTGGCTGGCTGGCTGGGGGGCTTTTACATCCTTGTCATGGCGCTGGCGGTGCTGGCGCCGCTGAACCTTGGCGGGATGGAGGTGGTGTCCGGCCGCACCCCCGGCCGGGGTGCCAAGGGTGCCTCGCAGATCACCGAGGTCGCCGGCGCCTCGCAGCGCATGCTGCGCTTTGCCGCCGGGCTGTTCCCGGTCTATGGCGGGCTGACGCTGCTACTGTGGCTGTTGCTGATCATCGCCGGCGAAGACAGCCTGATCGCCTTCTGCCATGCGATGAGCACGCTTTCGACCTCGGGCATCTCACCCGTCGGCGGGCTGCAGGGCGGGCAGGCGGGCTTTGCCGGCGAGGCATTGATCTTCGGTTTCCTGGGCCTTGCCCTGTCGCGCCGCACCCTGATGTTTCTGGTGGGCCATGGCAGCGACCGCCCCTTCTACCGCGATGCCGAGCTGCGGACGGCGGCGGTGATTCTGTTCTGGGTCACGCTGCTGCTGTTCCTGCGGCTGTGGTGGGGCGCCTCGATGAGCGGGCGGGGTGGCGACCTGACCGCGGCGCTGCAGGCCCTGTGGGGCCGCATGTTCATGGCGCTGTCGTTCTTGACCACCACCGGATTCACCAGCGCCAGCTGGGCGGGGGGCGGCGAATGGGCCGGGCTGGAACCGGCCGGCATGGCGCTGTGGGGGCTGGTGATCATCGGCGGCGGCATCGCCACGACGGCCGGCGGGGTAAAGCTGTTGCGCGTCGCGGGTCTTTACCGCCACGCCACCGAGGAACTGCAGCGGCTGGTCCACCCCTCGGCCGTGGCCGGGGTCTTCGGCGGCAAGCGTCAGGTGGCGCGCGACGGCGCCTTTCTGGCCTGGGTCAGCTTCATGCTGTTCGCGCTGGCCATCGCCTTCTTCTGCGGCGCGCTGACCGCCACCGGCACGGGTTTTGAAGACGCGCTGGTGCTGACGCTGGCGGGGCTGACGAACACCGGCCCCCTGACCGAAACCGTGCCCGGCCTGATGACCCCCTGGCCCGGGCTCGACAGCGCCGAGCGGGTGATCCTGGGCTTTGCGATGATCGTCGGCCGGCTTGAGACGCTGGCCATCCTGGCGCTTCTCTTGCCGGACGCCTGGCGCAACTGAAAAGCCGCAGGCTAAATCGCTGTTTTGGGTCTGGAAACTCTTCCGGCCTCGCGCAATACTCAGCCCAGGCCGGCCGTGCGAGGGGCTGCGCCATGTGCGACTGACAACAAGGACAAGAAACCGATGGCCGCCGACAAACAGAATTTGCAGGACGCCTTTCTTAACCATGTCCGGAAAGCCAAGGTTCCGGTCACGATCTTTCTTATCAACGGGGTCAAGCTGCAGGGCGTGATCACCTGGTTTGACAATTTCTGCGTGCTTCTGCGCCGCGATGGTCAGTCGCAGCTTGTCTACAAGCATGCGATTTCCACCATCATGCCGGGCGGCCCGGTCACCCTGTATGAGGGCGAAGACTGAACCCCGCAGCTCCCGAGGACGATGACGGTGATTTCGGCCTGCCTTCCGATGCGGAAGGCGGGCTTGACGCCTATGAAAGCGAAGGCCCGGCGACCCGCGCCTGGATCATCCATCCCGACCTGAAGGGCCACAGCAGCCGCCGCCTGCCCGAACACGGGCTGGCCGAAGCTGTCAGCCTGGCCGCCGCCCTGCCGGGGCTGGACGTGCAGGGGGCCGAGGTGGTGCGGCTGACCAAACTGCATCCGGGCACGCTTTTCGGCTCGGGCAAGGTGGCCGAACTGAAGGCGCGCTTTGCCGAAAGCCGGATCGGCCTTGTGCTGATCGACGGGCAGGTGTCGCCCATCCAGCAGCGCAATCTGGAAAAGGAATGGGGCGTCAAGCTTCTGGACCGCACCAGCCTGATCCTTGAGATCTTCGCCGACCGCGCCCGCACCCGCGAAGGCGTGCTGCAGGTCGAACTCGCCGCCCTCAGCTATCAGCGCTCGCGCCTTGTCCGCGCCTGGACCCACCTTGAACGCCAGCGCGGCGGCTTCGGCTTTGTCGGCGGCCCGGGTGAGACGCAGAAAGAGGCCGACCGCCGCGCCATCGACGATCAGGTGGTCAAGCTGAAGAAACAGCTGGAACGGGTGGTGCGCACGCGCGAACTGCACCGCGCCGCCCGCCGCAAGGTGCCCTTCCCGGTGGTGGCGCTGGTGGGCTATACCAACGCCGGAAAATCCACGCTCTTCAACCGTATGACCGGGGCCGAGGTTCTGGCCAAGGACATGCTCTTCGCCACGCTGGACCCCACGATGCGCGGCATCACCCTGCCGTCGGGCCGCAAGATCATCGCCTCCGACACCGTGGGCTTCATCTCGGATCTGCCGACCCAGCTGGTTGCCGCCTTCCGCGCCACGCTGGAAGAGGTGCTTGAAGCCGACCTCATCCTGCATGTCCGTGACATCAGCCACCCCGAAACCGCCGAACAGGCCGCCGATGTGACCGACATCTTGCGCGCGCTGGGGGTGGGCGAAGGCACGCCGATGATCGAGGTCTGGAACAAGCTTGACCTCGTCGCCCCCGAAGAACGTGAGGCGCTGGCGGCACAGGCCGCCAACCGTGCCCAGGTCTTTCCGATCTCGGCCGTCACCGGCGAAGGCGTGGCCGCGCTGCTCGACGCCATCTCGGCCGCCTTCGATGAGGAAAAGACCGAGGCCCGCCTGACGCTGCCCTTCGCCGAGGGCCGCCGCCGTGCCTGGCTGCATGGCGAAGGCGTGGTGACTGCGGAAGATCAGGGCGAAGACGGCTGGCAGATCACGGTGCTGTGGACCGCCCGTCAGGAACGCCGCTACCGCGATCTCTGACCGCGTTCATCCTCTCTCTGGAAATATCCTCGGGGGGTGCGGGGGGCGAAGCGCCCCCGCTTCCGCCGGTGCGGCTCAGCCCTGCGGCCAGTCCGACCGTTCCAGCGCCAGATAGACCGAATCGCACCATTCCTCGCCCCATTGCATGGTGCGTTCGGCGCGGTGGGTTTCGCGGAAGCCCAGCCGCGCCAGAAGGCCCAGCGAGGCGGCGTTGCGCGGGTCGGCTTCGGCCACAAGGCGCGGCAGGTCGTGGTGGCGAAAGAGGTGGCGGATCACCGCCTCCATCGCCTCGCGCGCCATGCCCTTGCCCCAGTGGTCGGGATGCAGCAGGAACCCCACCTCGGGCAGCCGCCAGGCGCCGGCCTTGCCAATGGCGCGGCCCTGATGCTCGATGATGAAATCGTCGCTCTCGGCGGGGCCGCTGGCGGCCATGGATTTCAGGAAATCCAGCGTCTCGCCGATGTCGTCATGCGCCGGCCGCGTCCAGTAGCGCATCGCCTCGGGGCGCGACATCACCTCATGCAGGGCCGGCAGGTCCGAAAGGCGCGGCTTGCGCAGCACCAGCCGGGCGGTTTCGATGCGGTCGGGGCGGGGGGCTTCGGTCATGGCGCGGGCGTCAGGATCATGTCGCCCACCGCCGCGGCGCGGGCCAGTTCGGGATCAAGGCTCATCGGGATATACTCGCCGCGCCGCCACAATTCGCTGAGATCATCATAGAACCGCGACAAGGGATGGCCCGACTGCCCGGTCGAGATGATGAAGACCGAGGAATCGGGGTCGGCAAAGTCATAGACCCCGCGATAGGCCCCGGCATGCACATTGGTCCAGGGCGCCGGGCCTTCGCCGCGGGTGCGGCCGCGCATCAGCGTGGTATCCCCGCCCGAGGTCGATTGCCGGATGTTCACGAAATAGCGCAGCACCGGCACATCGCCCAGCACCGGGTGGTCATGCGCCGCCTGATGGGCGTCGCCCCAGCGCCAGCTTTCGATGTTCGGGCCGTAGCGTTCGCTCAGCTCCAGCAGGGCGGCATCCAGCGCCACGCGGGCAATGTCGGTGCAGGTTTCGACCGCCGCCGACTGGATCACGTCGCACCAGACCGAGGCGCCGCCTTCGTTGCGGTAGACCCGGTCGATGAAAAGGGGCTCGACATGGCTGAAGGCATCGGCCAGCGGGCCCACCTCATCGCGCATCAGCCGGTCCTGCACCTGACGCATCCAGGCCTCGGCGATCAGCGGTTCGGGCAGATGTTCGTTCATCTCGCCGTTCCATTCGGCCAGCAGGGCCAGCGCGCGCTGGCGCAGCCGTTCGGGCGTGCCTTCCGCCGCCGGGGTGCCGGTGAACCACAGATCCGCCCCGATCAGCGGCAGAAGGCTGCGCGCGGTCGGGCTGACGGTATCAAGCTGCGCCTCGATGAAGCTTTCGCGGGTATGCACCTCGCGGGTTTTCATCAGCGCCAGCCAGCGCTGGATGCGCTGGGTGTCGCCCCAGTCAAAGCTGACATGGGCGGGGTAGGGCCGGTCAACCAGCTTGTTGTTGGTGTTGCCCAAAAGCCCGCCGACCGGGTTCACGAAGCGGGGGTTGTCCTCATAGGGCAGCATGCCGGTCCAGCGGTTCGCGCCCTCCCACCCCGGGGCGGGCATGCGGCCCCTGGTGCG
>JACZKR010000137.1 GCA_014859945.1 Paracoccaceae bacterium
CCCCCAAGGCCGCCGGCCAGCGCCCGCCGGGGCAGGCGCTGGCCTCTGTCTGCCGCGCTGAACCGGGCAAGGTGACCCCGCCCCGCGACGGGCGGGGAAAGGCCCTGCCCTTCCTCTTCCGCCCGCCATCCCCCTTGCGCCGCCCGGGCGGCCCGGCCAATCTGCCGCCATGCGCGCGACCGCCATCCTGACCGTCAAGAACGAGGGCGCTTTCCTTCTGGAATGGCTGGCCCATCACCGCGCCGCGGGCTTTGACGATTTCCTGGTCTTCTCGAACGACTGCACCGACGGCACCGACGCGATGCTGGACCGGCTGGCCGCCATGGGCTGGCTGAGCCATGTCCGCAACGCCGGACCCCATGCCGAAGGCCCGCAATGGACGGCGCTGAAGCTGGCGGCCCGCCATCCGGCGCTGCGCGCGGCCGACTGGCTGCTGGTGCTGGACATCGACGAATTCGTGAACATCCACGCCGGCGCCCGCCGCCTGCCCGACCTTTTGCAGGCCCTGCCCGAGGCCGATGCCATCACCCTGACCTGGCGGATGTTCGGCAATGCCGGCGTGGTCGCGTTCACCGGAGCGCCGGTGACCGAAACCTTCACCCGTGCCGCCCCGGCCACCTTTGCCTGGCCCTGGCGCGCCCAGCAGTTCAAGACGCTTTACCGCAACGCCGGCCTTTGGAAGAAACCCGGCGTCCACCGCCCCCGCGGGGCGGAACCCGGCACCCTGCCCCGCTGGTTCGACGGTTCGGGCCGCCCGGTGCCTGAACTTGCTGCCGGCAACCGCAGCTTCTCCGACTATACCCGCGACAACTATGGCCTTGCGCAGCTGAACCATTACGCGCTGGGGGCGATGGAAAGCTACCTTGTCAAATGCGACCGCGGCCGCGCCAACCGTCAGGCGGCGGGCTTTGACATGGGCTATTGGGTCGAACGCAACTTCTGTCAGGCCGAAGACCGCTCGATCCTGGCGCTCGACAGCCGCGCGCTGCGGGCGGAACTGCTGGCCGATCCGGTGCTGGGCCCGCTGCATCGCGCCGCGGTGGACTGGCGCAAGGCCCGCTTCACCGCCCTGATGGCGGATGAGGAATGGCGCGCGCTGTTCGGCCGTCTTCTGATGGTGCCGCCATCGAATTGCCTTGATTTGGACAGGGCACGGCCACTTCTGGCACACGCTATGCGTGCATCGGCCGAGAAACGCAACATTTAGGCGTGTTTTTCGCGCTCTGGTGAAACAATCGCGCCGGACTGTTTGATGCTGCGGCCGCAAATCTGCCGCAATTTGCCTTGCTAGACGGGGCCTCGCGCACCGATGATGCGCCAGCCCCAACCGTTGCAGTTCCAGTGCCCCATGACCGACAC